>JAJNBO010000018.1 GCA_021156245.1 Ramlibacter sp.
ATCGCAACTGGTTCGGCATCCTGCAGGGCACGCTGACCGAGCAGGTGCACAAGGGTGGCAAGAGCTTCACCCGCGGGCTGAACAAGGACCGCATCTACCGGGCGGCCAACGGCAACGGGGAAGTGCGCCTGCACGGCCGCTCGCTGCTGTTCCTGCGCAACGTCGGCCACCTCATGACCAATCCGGCGTTCCTGTGGGACGGCGGCAAGGAGATCCACGAGGGGATCATGGACGCGGTGATCACCACCGCGATCGCGATGGTGGACCTGCAGGGCAAAGGGGCCGAGGGCATCCGCAATTCGCGGACCGGCTCGATCTACATCGTCAAGCCGAAGATGCACGGCCCGGCGGAAGCGGCTTTCGCGTCCGAGCTGTTCGGCCGCGTCGAGCAATTGCTCGGGCTGCCCGAGAACACGGTGAAGCTGGGCATCATGGACGAGGAGCGCCGCACCAGCGTCAACCTGCAGGCCTGCATCGCCGCGGCGGCCGCGCGCGTGGCTTTCATCAATACCGGCTTCCTCGATCGCACCGGTGACGAGATGCACACCGCCATGTATGCGGGGCCGATGATCCGCAAGGGCGACATGAAGTCCAGCGCCTGGATCCAGGCGTACGAGAAGAGCAACGTGCTGGTCGGGCTGGCCTGCGGCTTGCGCGGGCGCGCGCAGATCGGCAAGGGCATGTGGGCGATGCCCGACATGATGGCCGCGATGCTGGAGCAGAAGATCGTCCATCCCAGGGCCGGCGCCAACACGGCGTGGGTGCCCTCGCCCACGGCCGCGACGCTGCATGCGCTGCACTACCACCAGGTCGACGTGTTCGCCGTGCAGCGGGAGCTGGAGAAGACCCCTCTCGACGCCGAGCGCGACAAGCTGCTGGAGGGACTGCTCACCGTGCCGGTCGCCGCCGAAGCCAGGTGGAGCGCCGCGGAGCGCCAGCAGGAGCTGGACAACAACGCGCAAGGCATCCTGGGCTACGTGGTGCGCTGGGTCGACCAGGGCGTGGGCTGCTCCAAGGTGCCGGACATCCACAACGTCGGCCTGATGGAAGACCGCGCGACGCTGCGCATCTCCAGCCAGCACATCGCCAACTGGCTCGAACATGGCGTGGTGACCAAGGACCAGGTGCTGGAAACCTTCCAGCGCATGGCTGCCGTCGTGGACAAGCAGAACGCCGGCGACCCGCTCTACAAGCCCATGGCCGGCAACTGGGACACCTCGTTCGCCTACCGCGCCGCGCTCGACCTGGTGCTCAAGGGCCGCGAGCAGCCGAGCGGCTACACGGAGCCGCTGCTGCATGCGTGGCGGCTGAAGGTCAAGTCGGCGAGGTAACCTCGATCCGCCGGGACAGCGCCGAGCCGCGCTTGCGCAGGAAGAGCGTGAGCCGCTCGGCGTAGTCCGGCAATACGGCCCCGCGCACGGAAGGGCGCGACGCCAGCGCCCCGCGCCAGCGCTGCACGTGCGGCAGCCCCTCGAACAGGTTCGGCTCGCCCAGCGACTCGAACACGTCGAAGTAGCGGAACACGGGTCCGAACACTGCATCGACCAGGCCGAAGCGCGGACCCGCGAACCAGGGACCGCCGTGGTCCAGGGCGGCCTCCACCTGTTCGAACTGCGCGCGCAAGGCGGCTCGCCGGCCTTCCAGCGCCGCCTCGTCCGGCGCGGTGTAGAAGGACCAGATCGTGTTCAGCACGGCGGAGCCGTACTCCATCCAGCCCCTCTCGACCGCGCGCCGCAACGGTTCGGCCGGATGCAGCGCAGGCGCCAACGTGTCCTCCAGGTACTCGCAGATCACCGCCGATTCGAACACCGGCACGTCGCCGGCCAGAAGCACGGGCGTCTTCCCGAGCGGCGAGATGGCGAGGAACCAGTCGGGCTTGCGATCGAGCTCCACCCAGCGCCGTTCGAATGACACCCCCTTTTCGGCCAGGACGATGGCCGCGCGCTGCACGTAGGGGCACAGGGCGTGGCTGACCAGCGTGAGCGGCGTCATGCAGCAGCCCTCCGCGCAATCGGTGCACCGCCGCCAGTACGCCAGCGCGACATCGCCCATCGACCATCGTCGATGCGCTGCGGGTTCATGCCTTCACCAGCCCTTCTGCCTGCAGCGCGGCATGCACGGCGGCGCGCGCTGCGATGCGCTGCAGGTAAGCGTCCAGCCGCGGATACGCCTTCAGCGACATGCCCAGCATGGGCGCCCAGCGCAGGATGGTGAACGCGTACGCATCCGCGATCGTGAACGCGCCGCCCGCGATGAAGTCACGGCGCGCCAGCACCTGCTCGATCTCGGCGAAGCGCAGCGCCAGCTTCTCCTTCACGGCCTTGCGGGTGGAGTCCGCCGTCTCCTTGTGCCACAGCCAGGGGCTGAATACCTTGTGCAGTTCGGTGGAGACGAAGGTCACCCACTCCAGCACCTCCAGCCGCTCGCGCGATCCCGGTGCGGGGAGCAGCCCGGTAGCGGGCGCGCCGTCGGCGACGTACTGCAGCAGCGCGGACACCTCGGTGTGGCGGCTGCCGTCGTCCAGCTCCAGCAGCGGAACGTAGCCGCGGGGGTTGACGGCGAGGTAGTCGTCGCCATCCGCCAGCTTGTGCGTGCCGAGATCGACGGCTGCGAGGTCCACGGCCTGGCCCACTTCGCGCAGTGCGATGTGAACGGCGAGCGAGCAGGCGGCGGGAGAGAAATAGAGCTTCATGGCAGGTCCTTTCGTTGATGGAGGCGCCACTGTAGGATTGCGCTGTCGCAATGAAAATACGCGAACATGAAAACTTCGATTGCGCCAACGCAATACCCGCTCAGCGCGGCAGACCTGGAAGTGGTGCTGGCGCTGGCCCGCGGCCGCACGCTGGCGCAGGCGGCGCAGAAGCTGGGCGCCGATGCATCCACCGTCTTCCGCGCCCTGCAGAAGATCGAGAAGAACCTGGGCCAGCGGCTCTTCGAGCGTTCGCGCCAGGGCTACCTGCCGGTGGAGGCCGCGCAGGAGATCGCCGCGCATGCGGAGCGCATCGAAGCCGAGCTCGAGGCCGCGCGCGCCGTGCTGCTGGCGCCGGGCGATGACGTGTCCGGTCGGGTGAGGGTGAGCACGACCGATTCCGTGCTGCGCGGGCTCGTGCTGCCTTGCTTGCCGGAGCTGGCTCGCAAGCACCCGGGACTGCAGCTGGAGCTGGATGCCACCAAGGAAGCCGTGAGCCTGACGCGACGCGATGCGGACCTCGCCTTGCGCGCGACGCCGCGGCCACCGGAGCACCTGGTGGGGCGGCACCTGGGCACCATCCGCTTCGTGGCGTGCGTGGGCCGGGCCATGCCCCCAGCGCGCAGGCGCAAGCCGCTGGAGGCGCAGGAGTGGATCGGCGCCGACGAAGGCATGCCGGAACATCCGAGCGTGCGCTGGCGGCGCCGGCAACTGCCGCGCGCCACGCCCGCCGTGCTGGTGGACTCGATCTCCGCCGTGGTCGACGCCGTGCGGGCCGGCCTCGGCGCCGGCGTGCTGCCGCTGTTCATGCTGGAGCGGGAGCCCGACCTCATCGCGCTCGGTGCGCCCCTGGAAGGCTGCGCCTCCGAACTGTGGTTGCTGGCACATCCCGAATCCCGGCACCTGCGACGCATCGCGGCGACGTTCCAGCATTTCGCCGAATCCATCCGGCTGCCCTGAAAGCTCCTTCGTCCGCCGGGACGCACCGCCGATCTTGTTCACGTTCGTAACAGAAGTGACGAAGCGGCGGATGGCGGATGTGGCTCTTCCGCAGCCGGGGATGGTGCATAGACTGCGCTGCTGACATGGCCACCTCTCCTGCCATCGCCAAGCAATGCACGGACCTCGCCGCGGCGCGCGCCAGCGCGATGCTCGGCCGCGCGATCGAACAAGCGATCACCAGCCTCCAGCAGGAGGAGCAGCGCTGCACCCTCGTCTCGCAGCGGCAAGAGCTGGGGGACGCCTGGCTGGAGCTCTCCCGCCGGCGCCAGGATTGGTCACAACGTTATGGACCGGCGCTCCAGGCCGCGCAGTTCCTGCGCGATGCGCCGATCCCCTTTGCCAAGCCGGAGAGCGACTCCTTCGGGGGCCTCTCGCTCGTCGACGAAGACGTGGTCGTGCACGAGATCGAAAGCGCGCGGGTCCTGCAACTGATCGCGCCGCTGCTGGAACAGCCGCTCGCCGAGATCGATGGCCTCATGAGCACGGCGCTGGGCCTCGAGAACGTGCACCCCGAACGCAATCCGCTGCGCCCGCAGGTATTCGCGCGGGCGCTGCAGGACCTGATGCAGGGGCCGCCGCAGCCCGGCTTGCCCAAGCTGTGGGGACGGCACCTGGCCGCGCCGCTGGCCATCGAGATCGCGGCGCTGTACGGCGATCTCCTGAAGCTGCTGCGGGCCGCCCGGCTCGCGACGGCAACCTATCGCGTGCTGCCCACCGCCTCGGCCGCAGCCGTCGCTGCCCCGCAGCCGACCGCCCTGCCCCAGCGTCCCACGGAGGGCCAGGGAGCGCCCGGCAATGCGGCAGGTGGCTTGGGGACCGGTGACGGCAGCGGCTCGGGCGGCGGCGCCGGTGACGGCAACCTCGTGATCCCCGCATTCGGCAATTCCAGCGCCGGCGGCGCGACATCCCTGGGCGGCGCCTCGTGGGCCGACCTGTCGGGGTACCAGCTCGGCGACGAACTGTTCCAGAACTTCCTGTTCTCGCGCGCGCAGCCCTCCACCCAGGCGCTGGCGCCTGCCTACTATGCGCGCGTCGACGCGCAAGTGGCTGCCGTGCAATCGGGCGCGGAGAGTTTCGAGCCGTATGACCTGGAGGGCGTGCAGCAGCAGCGCACGCTGCCGCCGGTGGAGCGGCCTGCCCGGCCGGTCGGGACCGCGCGCGCGCTCGACGAAGCGGTGTGGGGACGCTGGGCCCCGGCGCGCGAGCGCTCGCTGCACCGCGCGCAACTCAAGAAGGAAGCGCGCCAGGTCGGACAGGTGCTCGGACTGGAGGTCGTGCACAAGCTGGTCGACCAGGTCGCGCAGGACCCGCGGCTGCTCGCGCCCGTGCGCGAAGCCATCGTGGCGGTGGAGCCGGCGCTCGCCCGGCTCGCGCTCCAGGCGCCGCGCTTCTTCAGCCAGGAGGAACACGCCGGCCGGCGCCTGGTGGAACGCGTCGCCGAGCGCAGCTTCCGCTACAACGACGAGTTCTCCACGGAGTTCCAGGAGTTCTTCACCGGCGTGCACTCGGCCTTCCAGGCCCTCAACGAGCAGCAGGTGCAGGACGAGCGGCCCTTCGCCCAGGTGCTGCGCAAGCTGGAGGATCGCTGGACGGCCGAAGACGCCGTCGAAGAACGCGGCAGCAAGGTCGCGGTCGACGCGATCCATTTCGCCGAAGCCCGCGAGGCCGAAGCGGCGCAGATCGCCTGGAGCCTGAGCCAGCGTTCGGACCTCGAAGGCGTGCCCGCGGTCGTGCAGGACTTCCTGTACGGGCCCTGGGCCCTGGTGATGGCGCATGCGCGGCTGACCGAGTCGGACAACAAGGTGGACCCGGGCGGCTGGACCTCGGTGGTCTCCGACCTGCTGTGGAGCGTCAAGCCGGACCAGACCTTGCGCGACCCCGCGCGGCTGTTTTCCACGGTGCCCGGCATGCTGGAGCGCCTGCGCAAGGGCATGAATGTGCTCGGCCAGGACCAGGCGGAGAACGACACCTTCTTCAGCGCGCTCGAGAAGCTGCACAGCCCCGTGCTGAAGCTGCGCGCCAAGAGCCGGCGCTCCGCGCACGGTCTCGAATCCGTGGCCGTGGTCGACGCGGCACTGCTCTCCACCGAGCGCCAGCAGCCGCGGGCGCGCGGCGGCGACCCCTGGCTGTCACGCAAGGAACTGCAGGTCGCCGGCTTCGAGGACGAGCAGCTAAGCGCGCCGGCGCCGCTGGAGGAAACCCGTGACCCGTTGGACGTGGCCGCGATCATCGCGGGACTGCAGCAGGGCAGCTGGGTGGACCTGCACGCGCGCGGGCGCTGGCGCCGCGCCAGCCTCACCTGGGTCAGCAGCCGGGCCACGCTGTTCATGTTCGTCAGCAACGGCGGGCAGCCCCATTCGATGACGCGCCGCAGCCTGGAGCGCCTGCTGCGCGAGCGGATGCTGCGGCCCGTGGAGGCAGGCGCCGTCGTGCCGCGCGCCATCGAAGCCCTGTCGCAGCAGCGTGCCCATGCCGCGCCTGCGCCGTCGCGGCGCGCCACCGGCGAAGTCCGGCTGGCCGCGTGACCGCCCTGGCGGACGGTCCGACGCTAAACTGCGTCGGTGTCCGCTCCCCTCACCGCCGCCCCGCCCGAGCTCTGCCCGCTGTGCCAGCAAGGCAACGGTTGCGCCATGGAAGCCGAACGCGCCACGGGCATCCCGCAGGGACCTTGCTGGTGCACGCAAGTGGATTTCAGCGCCGAACTCCTGGCGCAAGTGCCTGAAGCGGCGCGCCGCAGCGCCTGCATCTGCGCCGGTTGCGCAGCCAGCGCACGGGGGACGTGACGGACCCCGGCTCGATCGAGGCGCTGCGCGCGCGGCACGGGCCGCGCTATCGCTGGCTGCTGCTGATGTCGGTGATGGTGGGCACGATGGCCTCCATCATGTCGTCGACGGTGGTGAACGTCGCCATCCCCGACATGAGCCACCACTTCACCCTCAGCCAGGAGCGGGCCCAGTGGGTGTCTTCCGGCTTCATGGTGGCGATGACGGTGTCGATGCTGACGACGCCGTGGCTGCTGTCCCGCTACGGCTACCGGCGCACCTACGTGGGAACCATGCTGCTGCTCATGGCGGGGGGCATCGTCGGCGGCGTGTCGTCGCAGTTTCCACTGGTGCTCGCGGCTCGCGTGGCCGAAGGGCTCGCGGCGGGCGTGGTGCAGCCGATCCCGGCCATCATCATGCTGCGCGCGTTCGAGCCGCACGAACAGGGTCGCGCGAGCGGCATGTTCGGCATGGGGGTGGTGCTGGCCCCCGCGCTGGGCCCGAGCATCGGCGGCGTCCTGGTCGACTGGTTCGGCTGGCGCTCGATCTTCTTCATGGTCGTGCCGTTCTGCCTGCTTTCGCTGTGGCTGGCCTATCGCTACGTGCCGGTCACTTCGCCAGGCGGCGCCGCCGCGCAGGCCGGCGGGCCGCGGCTGGATTGGCGGGGCCTCGTCATGGGCAGCGTCGGCACGCTCTGCCTGCTCAATGGCCTGGTGGAATTGCGCGGCGGGGACCGCGTGCTGGCCGGCACGCTGCTGGCCGCAGCCTTCGTGGCCCTGGCCGCGATGATCACGTGGCTGCGGCGTGCGCGTCGCACCGGACGCGAAGCGCTGATGAACCTGGACCTGTTCGGCTATCGCACCTATGCCTTCGGCAGCCTGGTGGCGTTCATCTACGGCATCGCGCTGTTCGGCTCCACGTACCTGCTGCCCGTGTACATGCAGCTCGGGCTGCAACTTCCCGCGTCGCACGTGGGCACGATCCTGCTGCCCTCCGGCATCGTCCTGGCGGTGACCATCGGCATCGCCGGGCGGCTGGTCAATCGCCTGCCCACCTACGTGATGGTGAGCACCGGCCTGTTCCTGCTGGCCGTGTCCTTCGCACTGATGCCGCTGATCCATCTCACCACCGGCCTGTGGGTGCTCGTGGCCTTCGCGATCCTCGGCCGCATCGGTCTCGGGTTCATCCTGCCGTCCCTCAATCTCGGCGCCATGCGCCCGCTGGACAAGGCCTTGATCCCGCAGGGCGCCAGCGCGATCAATTTCCTGCGCATGCTCGGCGGAGCGGTCGGGGTGAGCCTGTGCGCGATCGTGCTGGAATGGCGGCTGGCCGCGCACGGCGACGCGCTGACCCATCCGGTCACCAGCGAGGCGCGATTGGCGGCCTTCAACGAATCCTTCCTGTTGCTCGCCGCGATCATCGGCCTCGCCATCCTGGCCGCGTGGCAGCTGCGCGATCCGCCCCGCACGCCGCCCGCCGCTCAATAATCCTCCCATGTGCCAACTGCTCGGGATGAACTGCAACACGCCGACCGACGTGACGTTCAGCTTCGCCGGATTCGCGCAGCGCGGCGGCCGCACCGACCATCACTCGGACGGCTGGGGCATCGCGTTCTTCGAGGGACTGGGCCTGCGCCACTTCGTGGACCACCAGCCGGCCTGCGATTCACCGGTGGCCGAGCTGATCCGCCGCTACCCCATCAAGAGCCGCAACGTCGTGGCCCACATCCGCAAGGCGACCCAGGGCGAGATCTCGCTGCAGAACTGCCACCCCTTCGTGCGCGAGCTGTGGGGCCGCTACTGGGTGTTCGCCCACAACGGCGACCTGCAGGACTTCCATCCTCGCCTGCATGCGAACTTCCGCCCGGTCGGGTCCACCGACAGTGAGCGCGCTTTCTGCTGGCTGATGCAGGAGATGTGGAAGTCGCACGCCGACGTGCCGAGCGTGGAGGAGCTGACGCTGACGCTGCGCGAGCTCGCGCCGCGCATCGCGAAGCACGGCCGCTTCAACTTCATGCTGTCCAACGGCGAGGCGCTGTGGGCGCATTGCTCCACCAACCTCTGGTACGTCGAGCGCAAGCACCCGTTCACCCAGGCGCACCTGGCGGACGAAGACCTGAGCGTCGACTTCGCCCAGCACACCTCCCCTGACGATCGCGTGGCCGTGGTCGTCACGGCGCCCTTGACGGTGAACGAGACCTGGACGCAATTCCAGCCGGGGGAGATGAAGGTCTTCGTCGACGGTCGGGCACAGCCCTAGGCCGGGTTGCGGCTGGGGCGCACCCCGGCGTCACGGCACCGTCGTGTCCTCTTCCACCGCGCGCTCCAGCGCGTCGATGAACATCGCGGGGACGTCGAAGCCGGTCTGCTGCATGATTTCCTGGAAGCAGGTGGGACTGGTGACGTTGATCTCGGTGAGGCAGTCGCCGATGACGTCCAGCCCGATCAGCAGCAGCCCCCGCTGCGACAGCAGCGGCCCGATGGTCTCGGCGATCTCGCGATCGCGCTGGGCGATCGGCTGCGCCACGCCCAGCCCACCGGCGGCGAGGTTGCCGCGCACCTCGCTGCCCTGCGGGATGCGCGCCAGGCAGAAAGGCACCACCTGGCCGCCGATCACCAGCACGCGCTTGTCGCCCTTGGAAATCTCCGGCACGAAGCGCTGCACCATGATCGTGGTGGCGCCGTCCCGGTTCAGCGTCTCGACGATGGAGCCCAGGTTCATGCCGTCGGGCCCGACGCGGAAGATGCCCATGCCTCCCATGCCATCGAGCGGCTTGAGGATGATGTCGCCATGCTCCGCATGGAAGCGGCGCACCTCGGCGGCCGAGCGCGTCACCAGCGTCGGGCTCACGAACTGCGGGAACTCCATGATCGCCAGCTTCTCGGGATGGTCGCGCAGCGCGGCGGGCCGGTTGAAGACCTTCGCACCCTCCCGCTGTGCCTGCTCCAGCAGGTGCGTCGCGTAGAAGTACTCGTCGTCGAACGGCGGGTCCTTGCGCATGATGACCGCGTCGTAGTCCTTCAACGGCCGCGTGACGGTCTCGTCGACACGGAACCAGTCCTCTTCGCCGGTGAGCGTGACCTGCCGGATCTCGGCCTGCACCACTTCGCCGGAGCGCCACGTGAGGTGGCGCGGCTCGCAGGCCGCGATGCGGTGGCCCCGGCGCTGCGCCTCCCGCATCATGGAAAAGGTCGTGTCCTTGTAAATCTTGAAGACCTCGAGCGGGTCGGCGACGAAGAGGATGTTCATGAGGCGGTCACTGTTGCACAAATCGAAAGCCCATGTTCATCCGGCTCATTCCCGGCAAGGGGCGGGGAACGCTCAGATCTCCACCTTGCTTCCCAGTTCCACGACGGCGTTGCTGGGCAGGTTGAGGAAGTCGGCGGCGGCGCTGGCGTTGTGGTGCATCTGCGCGAACAGCTTCTCGCGCCACGGCGCCATGCCTTGCCCGACGGTGGGCACCACCACATCGCGGGAGAGGAAGTAACTGGTGGTCATGGGCTCCAGCTCGCAGCCGTGGCCCCGGATCGTTTCCAGGGCGCGCGGGATGTCCAGGTCGTTCTTGAAGCCGTAGTGCAGGGTCACCTGCCAGCAGTCGTGGCCAAGCGGCTCGATCTCGATGCGCTTGTCCAGGCCGATCCAGGGCACCTCGTGGTTGCGCACCGTCACGAACAGGTTGTGCTCGTGCAGCACCTTGTTGTGCTTCAGGTTGTGCAGCATCGCGTTCGGCACCGTTCCCGGCTCCGGGGTCAGGAACACCGCCGTGCCCTGCACGCGGGTCGGCGGACTGACGAAGAGGGACTCGAGGAAGCTGCGCAGGTCGAAGGATTCGCTGCGCAGCTTCTCGGCGACGATGGCGCGGCCCTTCTTCCACGTCATCATCACGATGAACATCGCGATGCCGATGAGGACGGGGAACCAGCCGCCGTCCAGCAGCTTGAGCGCGTTGGACGCGAAGAACATCAGGTCCACCACGAAGAACATGCTGGTGGCCGCGATGCACAGCCACAGCGGCAGCTTCCACGCGTAGCGGATGACGAAGAAGGTGAGCACCGTCGTGATCAGCATGTCCGTCGTCACCGCGATGCCGTACGCGGAGGCCAGGTTGGTGGAGTTGCGGAACAGCCCCACGGCCACCACGATCGTCGCGAACAGCAGCCAGTTCACCGCCGGCACGTAGACCTGGCCGGTTTCATGGACGGAGGTATGCCGGATCAGCATGCGCGGCAGGTACCCGAGCTGGATCGCCTGCTTGGTGACCGAAAAGGCCGCGGACAGCAGCGCCTGCGAAGCGATCACGGTGGCTGCCGTCGCCAGGATCACCAGCGGGACCAGCAGGTACGAAGGCGCCATCAGGTAGAACGGGTTCTCCAGCGCCTTCGGGTCCTGCAGCAGCAAGGCGCCCTGGCCGAAGTAGTTGATCAGCAGGCAGGGCATCACCAGGCCGAACCACGCCAGCCGGATCGGCTTCTTGCCGAAGTGGCCCAGGTCCGCGTACAGCGCCTCGGTGCCCGTGACGGTGAGCACCAGCGCGCCGAGCAGCACGAACGCCGTGCCCTTCTGTTCGACGATGAAGCGCAGCGCGTGGTGCGGGCTCACGGCCGCCAGCACCTCGGGGTGGGCCACGATGTGCGGGATGCCCAGCGCGGCGATCGCCAGGAACCACACCAGGCAGACCGGCCCGAACAGGCGGCCGATGCCTGCCGTGCCGTTGCGCTGCACGTAGAACAGCATGAAGATGATCACCAGCGCGGCGGGCACCACGTAGGGTGTGAACGCGGGGGAGATGAGCGACACGCCTTCCACCGCGGACAGCACCGAGATGGCGGGCGTGATGACGCCGTCGCCATAGAAGATCGCGGTGCCGAAGATGCCCACGCCGAGCAGCCAGCCGCGCAGCCGCGGCCGGTCTGCCACCGCGTTCGACGCCAGCGCCAGCATGGCGATGAGGCCACCCTCGCCGTTGTTGTCCGCGCGCAGGATCAGCGTCACGTACTTCAGCGAGACGATGATCGTGACCGTCCAGAAGACGAGGGAGAGGACGCCGTAGACGTTGGCCGGCGTGAGGGGAACGTGTCCGGTGTTGAACAGCACCTTCAGCGCGTACAGGACGCTGGTGCCGATGTCGCCGTAGACGATGCCGATGGCGCCGAGGGTGAGCGCCGCGAGCGATGATTTCGAGTTCTGCACGAAGGGCCCCGTCCCCGGCTCCGGGCGCCGGCGGGGTCTTGGACCTTGGGAGCGCTATTGTGCGCCCGGGGGCCGCTTCCTGCCGGGCGATGTTGCGGTGCAGCAACCCGCCCGTGGGGATTAGTCGTAGCTCTCGGCGTCCGGGTCCGTGGCTTCCAGCTCGTAGCTGGCGGCGAGCATCGCCAGCCGGCCGATCACGCCATACATGTAGAACCGGTTGGGGGCGCTGGCGCCCGGCTTCTGGCCGGGCTGAGGTAAGCGCGTACTCTCCGCGAAAGCCAGCGGCACGAAGCTCGCGCCCGGCGCGTTGAGATTCTCGTCGATGCCGCGTTCGGCATGCACCCGGTAGAAGCCGCCCACCACGTAGCGGTCCATCGTGTAGACCACCGGCTCGGCCACGGCGTCGTGCATCCGCTCGGCGGTGAGCACCCCCTCCTGGATGATCACCTCGGTCACCTGCTGGCCGCCCTTGGTGGTGGCCATGCGTTGCCGGGTGCGCTCCTGGATCTCGTCGAGCTCCTTGACGTCGCGCACGGTCATGATGCCCATGCCGTAGCTGCCGTTGTCGGCCTTGACGATGGTGAACGGCTTCTCGTTGATGCCGTATTCCTTGTACTTCTTGCGCACCTTCGTCAGCAGCGCGTCGACGTTGGTGCGCAGGCAGTCCATGCCCTCTTCCTTGGCGAAGTCGACCTCGCCGCACTTGTTGAAGAGCGGGTTGACCAGCCACGGGTCGATGCCCAGCATCTTGCCGAAGCGCTTGGCGACTTCCTCGTAGCTCTGGAAGTGCCGGCTCTTGCGGCGCACGGACCAGCCGGCGTGCAGCGGCGGCAGCAGGTACTGCTCGTGCAGGTCTTCCAGGATGCCGGGCGGCCCCGCGGTGAGGTCGTTGTTCAGCAGGATGGTGCAGGGATCGAAGTTCTTCAGCCCCAACCGCCGCTTGGTGCGCACCACCGGCTCCAGCGTCACGCTGTCGCCGTGCGGCAACTCGATGGTCGTCGGCTTCTTGATGTCGGGATCGATCGAACCCACCCGCACGTTGAGGCCGGCCATGCGGAAGATCCGCTGCAGCTGCACGATGTTGGCCAGGTAGAACGTGTTGCGCGTGTTCTCCGGGATCACCAGGAGGTTCTTGGCCTCGGGGCAGATCTTCTCGATGGCCGCCATCGCCGCCTGCACGGCGAGCGGCAGCATCTCGGGCGTGAGGTTGTGCCAGCCGCCCGGGTAGAGGTTGGTGTCGACCGGCGCCAGCTTGAAGCCGGCGTTGCGGATATCCACCGAGCAGTAGAACGGCGGCGTGTGCTCCATCCACTCCAGCCGGAACCAGCGCTCCACCGCAGGCATGGATTCGAGGATGCGCTGCTCGAGTTCGTTGATCGGGCCGGTCAGCGCCGTGATGAGATGCGGAACCATGCGTTCTTCTTGTTGGGGGCGCGGATCAGGTCCGCAATTCGCCGTTGCCGAGCACGATCCACTTCAGCGAGGTCAGGCCTTCGATGCCCACCGGCCCGCGCGCATGGAACTTGTCGGTGCTGATGCCGATCTCGGCGCCGAGCCCGTATTCGAAGCCGTCGGCAAAGCGCGTGCTGGCGTTGACGATGACGCTGGCCGAATCCACCTCGCGCAGGAAGCGCTGGGCGTGCACGTGGTCGCGCGTGAGGATGGCGTCGGTGTGGTGCGAGGAGTAGCGGTTGACGTGCGCGATCGCCTCGTCGATGCCGTCCACGACCTTGATGCTGATGATGGC
>JAJNBO010000358.1 GCA_021156245.1 Ramlibacter sp.
AGCGGCTTGAGCAGCTTGACCAGCTCCGTCGGCAGGTTGGCCACCGTGATCATCCAGGCCGACACCATGGCGGCGGCCACCAGGAACATGATCACCGCCGTGGTCTTGGCGGCGGCTTCGAACAGGCCGTACAGCTGCTTGAGCTTCAGCTCGCGGTAGACCACCGTGGAGATGAAGAGCGCATAGACCGCGGCCACGACCGCAGCCTCGGTCGGAGTGAACACGCCGAACTTGAGGCCGACCACCACGATCACGGGGAGCACCAGCGCGAAGGTCGCATCCTTCAGGGCGACCAGCACTTCGCCGCGCGTGGCGCGGGGCGCGGGCTGGATCTTGTCCTTGCGCACCAGCCACCACCAGGTGAGCCACAGCGCCGCGCCGAGCATCAGGCCCGGCGCGATGCCGGCCATGAACAGCTTGGAGATCGACACGTTGGCGGCCACGCCGAACACCACGAAGCCGATGCTGGGGGGAATGATCGGCGCGATGATGCTCGCCGAGGCGAGCAGGCCGGCGGAGCGGGCCTTGTCGTAGCCGGCGCGATGCATCATGGGCAGCAGCAGGGCGGCCAGGGCCGCGGCATCGGCGACGGCGGATCCCGAGAGCGCCGCCATGATGATGGCGGCCATGATGCCGACGTAGCCGAGGCCGCCGCGCACGTGGCCGACCAGTGTCATGGCGAAGTTGACGATGCGCCGCGACAGGCCGCCGGCGTTCATGATCTCGCCGGCGAGCATGAAGAAGGGCACGGCCAGCAGCGGGAAGCTGTTGGCGCCTTCGATCACGTTCTGCGCCAGGATCTGCGCGTCGAACATGTTCATGTGCCACATCAGCGCGGCGCCGCAGGCGAGCAGGGCGAAGGCGATGGGCACGCCCAGCGCCATGGCGCCGAGCAGGGATCCCAGGAAGATGGCGATGGTCATGGAACTATTTCGTGGCGGGGTCGGGATGGCCGTGCGGCATGTCGTCGGATTCGGTCACGCCGACCAGCTCGCTCTCCTTCAACTGGCCGGACAGCAGCTTCCACAGGTCGCTCAGGATGAACACGAACGCGAACACGGAAAAGAACAGGCCGGACGCATAGAAGTAGCCCATGGACACTTCCATCACCGCGCTGGTGCTGCCCCAGTTGATGACGGCCTGCTGCCAGGCGCCGCGGAACATGACCCAGCACAGGTACAGCATCAAGACGTGGGTGAGGCCCAGGCAGATCTTCTTGCCCAGCAGCGGCAGCCGGGAGACGAGGGCATCCGTGCCCAAGTGGTGGTGGGTGCGCAGGGCGACCAGCGCGCCCAGGAAAGTCATCCAGACGAACAGCCAGCGGGAGAGCTCTTCCGAGACCGTGATGCCGCTATTGAATGCATAGCGCAGCACCACGTTGCCGAATACCATGACCACCATGGCGGCGAGGAACACCACCATGACGAACGACATGACGCGGACAAGCCGGTCGAGCAGCCTCTGGAACATCCATTTGTCTCCTGCTGTAGTTTTGTACGGACTGGTTAGTTTTGAATTCCGGGTTATCCCTAGGGTGCCCGCATGAACCGCACGATCATCTCGATCACGTTGTCCCGCCGGTGGGCCACGTAGGCCGACGACTTCATGTCCAGCTTGAAGATCAGGCCGAAGGTGTGCTGGTTGGACACGTTGAAGAAGCTCAGTGCGGAGATCGACGCGTGGATGTCCACGGGGTCGAGACCGCGGCGGAACAGGCCAGCCTTCACGCCGCGCTCGTACAGGTGCTTGATGGCCGCGATGGCGGGGACGTTCAGTTCCTGGATGCGCTGCGATTGCGCGAGGAACTGGCCGCGGTTGATGTTCTCGCTCATCACCAGGCGGATGTAGTTCTCGTGCTGCAGGTGGTGGTCGAAGGTGAAGGCCACCAGCCGCCGCAGCGCCTGCTCGGGCTCCAGGTCCTGCAGGTGCAGCTCGCCCTCGATGTCGCGCACGCGCTTGTACGACTCCTCCAGCACGGCCAGGTACAGGCCTTCCTTGCTGCCGAAGTAGTAATAGATCATCCGCTTGCTGGTCTTCGTCAGCGCGGCGATCTCGTCGATGCGCGCGCCGGCCAGCCCCTTCTCGCCGAATTCGGAAGCGGCCACCTCGAGGATGTTGGCCCTGGTGCGCTCCGGGTCGTTGGTGCGCGTCACCTCCCGCGCAGGGGCCGCGCGGGTTTTCGCCGCCGCCTTCGAATGTACCAACTGGTTCATGCGCGGAGTATAGGACGCGACCCACGCTCCGCCAAGCGCGGTTGCCCGCGCGCGCGCGGGATGCGAGGATTGAGGGTTCGAGCACCGACCACGGAAACCAGCATGCCCTTCTACACGCACCGCGTCCCCGTCCGCACCAGCCTCGAGACGCTCTGGGCCTTGCTGCTGGACAAGATCCGCCGCCCGGACCGCTACATCGACGGCGTGGAGCAGGTGGAGATCCTCGAAGACACCGGCCCGCTCTCCATCGAGCGGCGCATGCACGTGCGCTCCTCCAACCACCTCACTGCCGTGCGCGAGCGCATCGTCGCCGATGAATCGACGCACACCGTGCTGTTCAAGCTGCAGGGCGACCCGGTGTTCACCGGCTGGGTGGTGAACGTCATCCACGAGGACCAGGGCAAGCTGGAACTGGAATACAGCATGCACTGGACGCCGCGCCCGGGCGCCCAGGTGCCGCAGCGCGACTGGCAGGACGCCATCCGCCGCGCCGTGGAGCACACCCGCGAAATGGCGGAAGGCCGCGACGCGTGAACATCGTCATTCCCAAGCGAAGGCGGGAATCCAGGGAACATCGTCATTCCCGCGAAGGCGGGAATCCAGGGCTTCCATCGCTGAGCCAGCCGTAGTCCATCGCCGACCTTTCCCGCTTCGCCCCTCCGACACCTGTATCCCGCCCGCCGTCCTAAACAGGAAGGCAGGGCAATCGACACAGGAGAACGACATGCACACCGCACTCTGCGCCTTCGATAACCGCGGCCGGGCCGAGCGCGCCCGCGACAGCCTGCTGCAGGCGGGCTTCGCCAGCCACGACGTGCACATCGAACACCGGCACGCACCCGCTGAGAGCAGCGGCGCCACCGACGACCAGCGGGACGCGGCGGACCGTGGCGTGCTCTCATCCTTCGGCCATTTCTTCGCCAGCCTGCTCGGGCGCGACAACCCGTCCGGCCATGCGGACACCTACTCGCAGCACGTGGAACGCGGCGCCTTTGTGGTGGTGGTGGATGCGGACGATTCCGCCCAGGCGCAGCGCGCCCGCGACGTCCTGCAGGGGCTGCAGGCCGGTGAGCTCAACGTGGTGGAGCGGCGCGGGCAGGAGCCTCTTCGCGAGATCGTCTCGCGGCGCCGCGACCCGGAGCTCGAGCATGCCCCGGGCCTCCGCTACGCAGACCAGGACTGACCCTCCGGCATCCCGCGCCCTCCGTCATCCCGCGCCCTCCGTCATCCCCACGAAGGCGGGGACCCAGGGCTCCCTCTCCCGGTGCCTGCCAGGTAGTCCCCTGCCTACCCACCCCTGAACCCCCAGCCGACTGCAGTCGGGCTCCCCCGGCGCTTAGATGGTCCCAAGCACTGAACAGGAGAACGACATGCACACTGCCATCTGTACCTTCGACGACCGCGCCACCGCTGACCAGGCCGTGCAGCGCCCGCCGTAGGCCCCCGCATCGGCGAGAAGCTCGGCTTCTTCGCGCGCCTGTTCGGCATGGACGATGCCGCCGGCCATTCCAGCACCTATTCCGGCGCCATGGAGCGCGGCCACTGCGTCGTGGTCGTCGATGCACCCAGCGACGCAGAAGCCGAACGGGCCCAGAACATCCTCCTGGGCATGGAGGCGGGCGACTTCAACCTGGTTCGCCGCGCCGGCCAGCGCCCGCTGCGCGACATCGTGGGTGAAGACCGGTCGCCGGGCATCGAGGAGCGCTTCGGCACCGCCAGGTCGGACATGGGCGAGACGCACAACCGGGACGTGCGGCGCGAAGGCGAATTCCCTCGCGAGCGCGCGATGGCGTCGCAGGGCTGGGGCGAGCAGCGCACGCTGGACCTGGTGGACGACGACCAGCCGATCGCTTCTCCCCGCCTGAATTCGGACCGCGACGAGAAGCCTCGCTGAGGCTAGGCGACAATCCCTCGTAGGCCGGGTTCCGCGCCAGCGGACCCCGGCGTTCCGCACCCTTGCCTACGAGAGACGCTTGCCATGCCCCTCCGATTCGCCGACCGCCTCGACAACGTCGAAACCTCCGCCATCCGCGAGCTGTTCAAGCTGCTCGGCAAGCCGGGGATCATCTCCTTCGCCGGCGGCTTTCCCGATTCCGCGATGTTCGACGTCGCCGGCCTGCGCGAAGCCTCGCAGAAGGCGCTGGAAGAGGAACCCGGCGGCGCGCTGCAATACGGCGCCACGGAAGGCTACGAACCCTTGCGCACCCAGCTCGCCGCCTTCGAGCGCAGCAAGGGCGTGGCCGACATCGAGCCCAGGGACCTGATCGTCACCACCGGCAGCCAGCAGGCGCTGGACCTTTTGGGGAAGACGATGATCAGCCCCGGCGACAAGGTGATCGTGGAAGGCCCGACCTTCCTGGCCACCATCCAGTGCTTCCGCCTCTATGGCGCGGACATCGAGAGCGCGCCGATCGACGCCGACGGCGTGCAGGTCGACAAGCTGGAGGAAATGATCCGCCAGCACAAGCCCAAGTTCGTCTACCTG
>JAJNBO010000359.1 GCA_021156245.1 Ramlibacter sp.
AGCTGGCGCGTGGCGTCGGGCAGGCCCTCGCCCGCGCTCACGCTGATGCGCAGGCGGCCGATGCCGAGTTCGCGCGCGAACGGCGCGGCCTGGCGATAGAACGTGGGCGCCGTGTAGCAGATGGTGGCGCCGACCGCGTTGATCGTGCGCACCAGCGACTCGGGCGTGTACGGTGCGTCGGGGAAGTACACCGACGAGCCGGACCACATCGGGAAGACGAGCAGGCCGCCGAGGCCGAACGTGAAGGCGAGCGGCGGGCTGCCGACCACCACGTCGTCGGGCGTCGCGCGCAGCACGTGGCGCGGCCAGGCCTCGCACGCCGCCAGCACGTCGCGGTGCGTGTGGACCGCGGCCTTGGGCGTCCCGGTGGTGCCGGAAGTGAAGGCCAGCAGCGCGATGTCGTCGGCCGCCGTGGGGCAGGCGGCGAACTCGCCCCTCTTGCCGGACGCCAGGCTCTCCAGCGAGCCGGTCGCGCCCGGCGCGTTGAACTGCACGATGTCCCGCAGCACCGGACGCTGGGCGCGCGCGAGTTCCAGCTCGTCGCACAGCTTGTCGTCGCACAGCGCGAGCATGGGCTGCGCCTTGTCGATGATGTCGCCGAGTTCGCGCGCGCGCAGCAGCGGCATGGTGGCCACGGCGATGCCGCCTGCCTTGACCACGGCCAGCCACGCCAGCGCCATGGCGATGGAATTGCCGCCGCGCAGCAGCACGCGGTTGCCGGGCACCAGGCCGTAGTCCTCCACCAGCACCCGGCAGATGCGGTCCACCTGTTCGCGCGCCTGTTCATAGGTGAGCGTGAGGCTGGAGGACCGCAGCATGGGGCGGCCACCCCAGCCGCGCTCCGGCGCGCGGTCGAGCAGCTCGGCGACCACGTTGAACTGCGGCGGCAACCGCAGCTCCGGCAACTCGTAGTGCAGCCGCGGCCACTGTTCGCGCGGCGGCAGCCGGTCGTGGACGAAGCGGTCCACCTGCGCCGATGAAACCGGGGCCCTCATGCCGCATCCTCCTTGCGCTCGGCGGTCGCCTGCGCCTTCACCTTGCCGAGCAGCTTGTGAAGCGTGGCCAGGTCCTTGTCGGTCAGCCCCGAGAACGCCTGGACGATCCAGTCTTCGTGCTCGCGGGCCATGTCGTTGAATTGCTTGCGCCCCTTGGCGGTGAGCCGCACGCGGTACGCGCGGCGGTCACCCTCGACGTCGATGCGTTCCACCAGCCGCTCGGTGACCAGCTGGTCCGTGATGCCGGTGACGTTGCCGCCGGTCACCATCATCCTGCGCGACAGTTCGTTCATCTTCAGGCCGTCCGGGGCGCGCTCGAGCTGCGCCATCAGGTCGAAGCGGGGCAGGGTGGTGTCGAAGCGCTCGCGCAGCAGGCCGCGCACCTGCTTTTCCACCAGTTGGGTGCAGGTCAGCAGTCGAAGCCAGAGGCGCAGCGCCTCGGGGTGCTCGCTGTGCACGCGCGCTTCCATGTCCATGGGGATCCTTCGGGCCGGGATCTAAATAGTTTAGGCTTGAACTAATCGCGCGGCAAGCACTGACGGGGCGCCGTCCTACAAAGCAGGTTGTTGACGGCAGGGCCTGCCGTGACAAGAATTTGCCCATGGAACCCCTGCAGCAAAAGCTCGAACAGCAGCTCGCGACGCTGCCGGTCACCCTTTCCATCACCATCCCGGGCGGCCGGCGCATCGGCCCGCCGAACGCCGCCGTCCAGATGGAGTTCCAGGACTGGTCCGGGCTGGCCACGCTGGCCGCCGGCCAGATCGGGCGGGTGGCCGAGGACTATGTCGAGAAGCGGGTGAAGATCGAGGGCCGCATGCGCGACGTGATGGCCGCCGCGGCGTCCCTGCTGCCGGGCAGCCCCGTGGCCAGTGACACGAGCTGGTGGACGCAGATGCTGCGCCGGGCCAAGTCGCTGGCCGCGCACACCCCGCAGAAGGACGCGGAGCAGATTCGCTTCCACTACGACGTCTCCGACGACTTCTACGCCTTGTGGCTGGATCCGCGCCGGGTGTATTCCTGCGCCTACTACCGCGAACCCGGCTACGACGTGGCGCAGGCGCAGGAGGCGAAGCTGGACCTGATCTGCCGCAAGCTCATGCTGCGCCAGGGGGACCGCTTCCTGGACATCGGAGCGGGCTGGGGCGGCCTGCTGATGTGGGCCGCCGAAAATTACGGCGTGAACGCGACCGGCATCACCCTGTCGCGCAACCAGCATGCCTACGTGAACCGCCTGATCGAGGAAAAGGGCCTGGGCGGCCGCGTGCAGATGCGGCTCATGGACTATCGCGAGCTGCCGGAAGGCGATCCCTTCGACAAGATCGCGTCGGTGGGCATGTTCGAGCACGTCGGGCAGGTGAACATGCCGACCTATTTCGGCAAGATCTTCCGCCTGCTCAAGCCCGGCGGGCTGGTGATGAACCATGGCATCACCGCGGGCAGCCTGCAGCCGGCGGGCCTGGGCGCCGGCATGGGTGACTTCATCGGCAAGTACATCTTCCCGGGGGGCGAGCTGCTGCACCCCAGCCTGGTGCTGCGGGACCTGGCGGTGAGCGGCCTGGAGATGGTCGACACGGAAAACCTGCGTCCCCACTACGCGCGCACGCTGTGGGCGTGGTCGGACGCACTGGAGGAGCGGCTGGACGAGGCGCGTGCGGTGCTCGAGCGCACGCACGGCGAGGAAGGCGCAGGCACCGTGCTGCGCGCCTACCGGCTGTACCTCGCGGGCTGCGCCATGACTTTCGAGCACGGCTGGATCGCGCTGCACCAGATCCTGGCCACGCGTCCGGACGGCGACATGAGCACGGGCACGCTGCGCGGCGCCCAGTCGCTGTATCCGTTCACCCGCGAGTACATCTACCGGTGATACTGGCGAGATGCTCTACAAGTTCAAATCCAAGGCGGCCGGTGACCTGATCATGCTGGAGCCCAACGGGCGCCGCGTGCTGGAGATCATCGGCAAGGATCCGGCGCCCAAGGGCATCATCCTGCCCGAGGAGATGCCTGGAGCGGTGGCGGCGCTGAACGCCGCGATCGCCTGCGAGGAGGCCGAACAGCAGGCGGCCATCGACGAAGCCAAGGCGAAGGGCGAGACGCCGCCGCGCTTCGACGGCGGCGTCTCGCTGCGCCAGCGCGCCGTCCCCTTCCTCGACATGCTGCAGCGTTGCAGCAGTGCGGGGAAGGAGATCGTCTGGGGCGTGTAGCGCGATCCGTCATCCCCGCCTGCGCGGGGATGACGTTCAGTCGACCTTCGCGCCGGAGGCCTTGACCACCGGCTGCCACTTCTTCAGCTCGCGGTCGATGTGCTGCGCGAACTGCGCCGGCGTGTTGCCGCTGGGGATGGCGCCTTGCGCGAGCAGGCGCTCCTTCATCTCGGGCGTGCCCAGTCCGCGCGCGGTGGCTTGCTGGATCTTGTTGACGACGTCGGCGGGCGTGCCGGCGGGCGCCAGCAAGCCGAACCAGGAGCTCGCCTCGAAGCCTTTCAGCGACGGGCCTCCCACTTCCTCGACGGTCGGCACGTCGGGCAGGGCTTGCGAGCGCTGCGCACTCGTCACCGCCAGCGCCTTCAGCTTGCCGGACTTGATGTGCTGCATGGCGGACGGCAGGTTGTCGAACATCACGTCCATGTCGCCGGCCAGCAGG
>JAJNBO010000360.1 GCA_021156245.1 Ramlibacter sp.
CGATGATGCGGTAGCTGCCCATGGGTCTCAAGGTTGACAGGCGCGACGACATTCGCTGCGCCGTGAGCTCGGCTCGCCCGGCGATGGCCAGCCGGCCTTGCACCCATTCTACTGAAAGCTCTTCGGTCTTCAGGTGCAGGTCGCCCTCGAATTGCAACGTGTTCCAGGGCGTCCCCAGCCCGGCCAGCGCCGCGGCGGGCCATTGGGTGCTGGAGTTGCCCACCGTCCATCGCATGCCGCCCCAGCGCGGCCGTATGCGCATGGCGATCGGCTGGCTCGTGCAACAGGCCGTCTCGACTTGGGCGAGCAACCCATCCCAGCGCGGGAACAGGCGCCAATCGACCCGTGTCGGCAAGGCCACCGCGTCCGTGCTGCCGGCGCCACCTGTCAACATGAGCTGGGCCGAACCGTTCCAGACCGTGCCGCGAGGCTCGCTGAGCACCACGTGGCCTCCGGTGGCACGCTCCACTGGCCCTGCGAGCCAGCGCGCCGGCGCGAACTGCAGAGTCGCAATCGCCAAGCCCAGGGCCATGCCGAAGAAGGCCCAGCCCCAAGGCGCACGGGGGGTAAGAACGGGTGCTGCGCGGGCCACGTGCTGGTGCGCGGAAGGGTCAGCGTGGCGGCAGGGTGAGCACGAGGGTGCCTTCCCAGAGACCGGCCTGATTGCGTTGAAGGCGAGCTTCGCTCGGAAGCGCGCGCGCGTTGACGCGGGCTTGCGTCAGCCACTGGGCCAGCGCGTCCGGCGCCGTGCCGGTGAGGGTGATGTTGACGCGCTCGCCGACGATGACCATGCGTGCCGTCGCGCCCAGCCGCTGTTGAACGGATTGCTCCAGCAGGCGCAATGCCTCGTCGTAGCTCAGCTTGGGTTGCGATTGCAGCGACTGGGCTTGCACCTGGAGCGAACGCATGTGCTGCAACTGGGTATCCAGCGCGCGCCGCTGCGCCTCGGCGCTCTGCAGCGTCGCCAGCGCCGGGCCCAGCGCCACCAGCCACACCAGCGCAATGGCCACCACCGCCACAGCCGCCGCGACCATAGCCTGCTCGCGCGGCCGTAGCGCTGCCCACCGGTCCTTGAGCATCGCGGTGTTCATGGCGCGCCTCCCTGGGTGACCATGAGCGTTTCGCCTTGCAAGACGGCGGACAGGCCCTGACCCTTGAGCACGGCAGCCACATTGCGCGCCTCGTCGGCGGAATAAGCCAAGCCTTTCAACCGCAATTCGCCGTTGGCGAATTCCAGCGAGCTGACGGGCCGTTGCGGCGGCGAAGCGCCGCTGAGCGCGCCCAGCAGGGCTTCCAGGTCGCGGCCCGAGGTCGCACCCGTGAGTTGCCGCAAGGCGGCCACCTCGCGTTCCATCTGCACCGGCGCATCGACCACAACTTTCACTTGCGGAAAAGTCTGGGTGAGCGTCTTGCGGACGTCTTCGCGCTTGTCCTCCAGGGCGGATCGCTCGCGCCAGGCCCAGGCGTTCAGCCCGACCACGTTCAGCACGACGAGCAGCACGGCGCCCCAGCGAGCCGGTCGCCACTGCGGCGCGGCCAGCACGTCGGCCCATGCGGTGCCCAGTTTCTTGAGCGCGCGGGCGCGCCCCGAGCTGGAGAAATCGAACTGCGCCAGGTCCCAGTCGGACTGCGCCGCCCGCAGCCAGCGTTGCGGCGCCTGTTGCAGCCCCGGCGGGCGTTGCAGCACCTGCTGCGCGAGCTCGGCAACCAGTGGCTCGGCCACACACGGCACATCCTGCGGCAACGCGGGTAACAAGGCCAGCGATTGCGACGCCAGCGGCAGCACCGTGACGCCCTCGCTGCCGGCGGCCACGAGCAGCGGTTGCTGTTGCGGGTCGCCCAGTGCGTACAACACGGTCTCGCCTTGGGGGGAGAACTCCGGCACGATGCGCGCGACCGACCGCCCGGCTTCATCCAGCACCTGCAAGGCGCTGCGCAGCCAGGCGCGGTCGCACACCGCGACCCATAACGCAGCTCCGGGCCGAACATTCGGTTGCAGCGCGAAGTGGAGCGATTCCGGTTCATCTAGAAGCTGGTCTTCCAGCAATCCTTCCAGCACGGCGCGCAAGCGTGGCGACCCGGGCGATGTGCCCTTGGGCAAATCGACGCGATGCCACGAGAGCATTGCGGCAGGAACCACGGCCACCACTTCGGCGCCGGCGCGGCCGGGGGCCGGCAGCAGCGCGGCCTGGGCCGAGCCATGGCTTTCGACGCTGACGCCGTCGATCGTCAGCGCGTATTCGAATTCCGCCTGGGCGCTGGCCGGGTTGTGCGGAAGGTGGACGATGAGTGCGCTCATGGATTAGGGCATTGTAGAAAGGTGCGCAGCTGCCGTGCTAGCGCCTCGCGGCCGCTTGCGCCAGCGCCGCCGGATCGGCGACGCCGCGCTCGCGTTGGAGCGTCCGCACGTCGATGCCGCTGCGCTGCACCAGCGAGCGCTCCTCGACCACCAACTGGTCCAGGCGCAGCCGCGCGCGGACTTCGAAGAAACCCGAAGCGACGGCCACGTTCACCTGGCCTGGCGCGAACATGGCGTCGGGCGCGCCAATGGCATCCCGGGCGGCCAGCACGGAGGTAAATGGCGCCTGTTCGCGCACGGCAACGAGGCGTTGCGCATCGGCCATGCTCAACTCATCCACGGCGGCATAGATGACTTCCGCCGACGCGGTGTTGAGGTTGATGGGCGTGCC
Source organism: Ramlibacter sp. (assembly GCA_021156245.1). Lineage (GTDB taxonomy): Bacteria > Pseudomonadota > Gammaproteobacteria > Burkholderiales > Burkholderiaceae_C > Ramlibacter. The sequence goes on from JAJNBO010000360.1 coordinate 2,691, forward strand.
CTGCCGCGCCGGAAGCACTGTGATGTACGGCTGCAGCGCGGCAACGGATGCGGGCGGCAGCCCAAGCCACACCAGTTCCTCGACGCGTTGCGGCAGCAGGGCCGCCATCGGACCGGAACGGTTGTTGGCGCTGGTATCGGCGGCGAAGCGCATGTTCTCGATCAGTTGGTCCAGCTGGGCCGGGGGCAGACCCAGCAGTTCGAACAGGCGCTCGAAGCTGCGCACGTCGGTGTCCGATATCCTGCCGGTGGCGTCGACGAGTGCATTGACGTTGAGCAAGGATTGCATGTCGACGATCTGCCCGGAGAGGAAGGCTTCCAGCACCTCGGGGCCGGACTCGGCCGTTGTATTCCGGTCGGCCGCCAGGAAGCTCGAGAGGCGCGCTTCCTGCAGCGGCACCGCCCAGGGCTCGCCGAGGTGATCGGCCCCGCCGGCGCGGCCGTCCTCGCGCAGCAGAAGGCGGGCCCAGTCGAGTGCACCCGTCAAAATCCAGGACGACTGCACGCGGGCTCGTTCGGCCGCTTCTACTTCGACGCTGCGCCATTGTTGCCACAGCGCCGCCGCCGCGAAGGTCGCGACCAATGCGACGGTGAGCATCGCCATGAGGAGCGCTGCGCCCGCGTTGCGACTTGCGCGCGTCATCCCCTTCTACCTCCGAGCGTGGGCCGCACCCAGTCACGCGTCAGCGTGCCGTTGATTGAAGTTCCGGGGGGCAGCGTGAGCACCAGCCGAACGCCGTCCGGGATCACCGCCGCGGTGCGGCCAGCCACGGGGGTCGCGCCCGGCGCCTGGATGTCGCTGGACAGCGGGTTGGTCCAGGCGTCTTCGCGGAAGAAGAAGATTTGCCACTCCTCCAGCGGCACGATCGCAACCTCACGGCGCAGTTGCTCTGCGCCGGGGTTGGCTGCCCAGATATCGGCCTGCTGCCAGGCCGCGTC
>JAJNBO010000361.1 GCA_021156245.1 Ramlibacter sp.
CGACGCCAAGGCCACCTTCGCCGCGCCGCGCCTGGCGGAGCAGGAGAAGCCGCTGATGGATCGCATGGGCGACTGGTGGAACAGCGTGTTCACCGCGCCGGCGGGCGGGGATCCGGCAGCGGCGACCGTCGCGGTGCCGGAAACCCAACCCCCGGCGGCCGCCACGCCGTCGGCGTCCCATTCGCAGCCGACGGCGGTGGTGATGCCTTCCACTGCCGGCCCGGCCGAGGTGCCGGTGGCGGCGGACCTGCCGCAGCGCCCACCATCGTTCCCGCGCGCGCTCGAACCCACCAGGCCCGTCGAGACCGTCCCGGGCATGCAGGTGTACCGCGTGCCGGAGCAGGCGTCCGCGCCGTCGGCGACCATGGGTGCGGGCGGATTCACTCCGCAGCGCATCGAACCCGTGGCACGCCCCGAGCCAGCGGTGCGCAGCGAACCCACGATGCCCAGCGAACCTCCGGGGCGCACCGAAGCCGCGTCCTCCGAAAGCAGCTTGCCCATCGGCGAGGCGACGGGCAGCGCGACCGCGGCGCCGCAGTAGGGGCGCACCAAAAAGGCCGGCGCGAGCCGGCCTTCTTCCGTGAGCGGGCGATCAACGGTCCAGTTTGCGCTCGCGCCGGACCTCGCGGTCGTTGCGCGCGACTTCGCGCGCGTCGCCCATCGTCTTCTGCACCTTGCCCTTGATCTCGCGCGCATGGCCCTTGGCCTGCGTGCTCGTGTCGCCGGTCAGCTTGCCGACTTCCTTCTTGATGGCGCCGGTCGCCTGGTTGGTCGCGCCGCGGACTTGCTGCTTGTTCATGCGAATCTCCTTGGGTTGGAATGCATCCCATGTTGGGCCGGCCGGCGCACGCGCCAAGCCGCGCAGTGGCGGGAACCGCCGTGCGCAGGCTCCTACAGCCGAGAACGCGGCGCTACCGCCCGGCTTGGGGTTGCTGCGTGCGCCACCACGCCATCAGCTCGCGGAAGTCGCCGTTGAAGCGCTGGCTGAGCAACGCTTCGTAGGCGATCGAACACGTCGCGGCGCTGCCGAAGTCGAGCAGGGCGCGGCTCGACGCCGCGTTGCAGGTGGTGAACACGGCCTGCAGGCAGGCATGCGGCACGCGCTCGTACTGCGCGAGCAGCCCGGCGCGATCGGCCAGCGGCTCGGCCCCGCTGCCCGGGAGTTCGCATGGCGCGGCCCCGGATTCAGCCGAGGCCAGCGGCGCTGCGGCGGCGACGGCGGCGGCCGCCAGCGCACGCCGGATTGCTGTTGCGTCCATCCGGTGCTCCTTTGGAGGGAGGGTGTGGGGCAAGGATGTTCCGCGCCGCGGGGAGGGCGGATCAGCCGATGCCCATGCGCCGCGTCAGCGGGCAGCTTTCGCACCCGGCCGTTGACCCAGATCAACTCACGCCGGGGGCTGGCCTGAGCGGATCAAGGCTGCTTTCGGCGTAGAGTCCCGCCATGGACGAAAGCAGGTCAGCCGCGCCCGTGGTGCGGGAAGAGGACGTGGAGATCAGCGCGATCCGCGCCCAGGGGCCGGGCGGGCAGAACGTCAACAAGGTCTCGACGGCGATCCACCTGCGCTTCGACATCCGGCGCTCCTGCCTGCCGGAGGACGTGAAGGAAAGGCTGCTCGCCTTGCCGGGCCGCCGCGTCACCAAGGAAGGCGTGCTGGTGATCAAGGCGCAGTCCGCGCGCAGCCAGGAGCAGAACAAGGCGCATGCGATGGCAAGGCTGCAGGACATCGTGGCCGAAGCGTCGCTGGTGCAGGCGCCGCGGCGGCCGACGCGGCCGACCCGTGCCTCCAGGCAGCGGCGCCTGCAGGACAAGGCCGTGCGTTCCGAGGTGAAGGCGAACCGCGGGAAGGTGCAGGAGTGAGCCAGTCGCTCGGACTCGTCGCGCTGGTCGTGCGCGACTACGAAGAGGCGTTGCACTTCTACCTCGACGTGCTCGGCTTCGAGCTGGTCGAGGACACGCCGGTGCCGGCGCAGGGCAAGCGCTGGGTGGTGGTGCGCCCTCGGGGCGGCGTCGGCGCCAGCCTGCTGCTGGCCCGCGCGGCCGCGCCGGAGCAGGCAGCACGCGTCGGCGACCAGACCGGGGGCCGGGTTTTCCTGTTCCTCTTCACCGACGACATCGACCGCGACTGCACCACCTATCGCGCGCGCGGCGTGCGCTTCGTGCGCGAGCCGGAGGTGCAGCCGCACGGCAAGGTGGCCGTGTTCGCCGACCTGTACGGCAATCTCTGGGACCTCATCCAGCCGGCTGCGGGACGCTCGCCATGAACATCCGTCCCGCCATCCTGGACGATGCGGGCGCCATCGCCACCGTGCACGTGGACGCATGGCGGCGCGCCTATGCGGGCGTGCTGCCGCAGGCCACGCTGGACGGCCTCTCCGTCGAGGCCCGTTCGCGCATGTGGTCGCAGGCCATCGCGGGCACCCGCGGACGGGTGCTCGTCGCGGAGCAGGAGGGGCAGGTCCTCGGGTTCGCGGCTTTCGGCCATTGCCGGGACGAAGGTTCCGCGCCGACCGACCATGAACTCTGGGCCATCTACGTCGCGCCGAGCCGGTGGCGCGCGGGCGCGGGCCGCGCGCTGTGGGACGGGGCGCGGCGGGCGATGGTGGAAGGCGGTGCCGCCACGATCAGCGTGTGGGTGCTGGCGGAGAACGCGCCCGCCCGGGGCTTCTATGTCTCGCTGGGCTTCCGCCTGGCCGCGGAGGCGGGCGAGCGCGCCATCAGCGTAGCCGGGCTGGCCGTGCAGGAGATCCGGTACGTGTTGCGTATCGCACCGGGCGCTTCTTCGGCACACTAGCGACGTGACTCCCGCAGCCACTGGAATCCGCCCCCTCCGCGCCTCCGATGCCGAGGCCTTCTCGGCCCTGCGCCGCGAACTGTGCGCGCTCCATCCCGTGCAGATGGGGATATCGCTCGAGGAGGAACTGCAGCGGCCGATCGAATCGTTCCGCTCGCAGCTGTCGATGCCGGTGCCGAATGCGGTGTTCGGCGCCTTCGTCGACGGCGAGCTCGCCGCCACCGCCGCGGTCAGCCGGTCCAGCGCGTTCCTGGCGGCCGCCCACAAGATGACGATGTGGGCCGTGTTCACCTCGACCCGCCATCGCCGGCGCGGCCTCTCGCGGCGGCTCGTGGAGCACGCGGTCGCGCACGCCTTCGCCAACGGCATCCACCGCGTCAACCTCACCGTCTACCTGCCCAACGATCCCGCGCTCGCGCTCTACCGCTCGCTCGGGTTTGTCGAGTGCGGCCGCGAGCCCGACGCCGTGCAGCTGGGCGGCCGCTATTACCATGGCATGCAGATGACGCTGTGCAAGGCGGAAAGCGCCGACGCCGCGTACGAGTACCCCTGACGAACCCGCCAATGCGTATCCAGATCGACGACCTCACCGGACCCGACATCCACGCGCTGCTGGAGGAACATCTTGCACACATGCACGAGCTTTCCCCGGCGGAGAGCGTGCACGCGCTCGACCTCTCCGGGCTGCGCAGCCACGACATCACGTTCTGGACGGTGCGGGACGGGCCGCTGCTGCTCGGATGCGGCGCCCTGCGCCAACTGGCGCCCACCCATGGGGAAGTCAAGTCGATGCGCACCCCGAAGGGCCTTCGACGCAAGGGCGCGGGCCGCGCC
>JAJNBO010000362.1 GCA_021156245.1 Ramlibacter sp.
CTGGGTTTCGAGACGGCCCTGAGCCTGCAGAACCTGGCCTATTGCTTCGCGGGATGCCTGCTGGGCACGCTGATCGGCGTGCTGCCCGGCCTCGGCCCCTCCACCACCATCGCGATGCTGCTGCCCATCACGTACACGCTGGAGCCGGTGGCCGCGCTGATCATGCTGGCGGGCATCTACTACGGCGCGCAGTACGGAGGCTCCACCACCGCGATCCTCGTCAACCTTCCGGGCGAATCGTCCTCGGTGGTCACGGCCATCGACGGCTACCAGATGGCGCGCAAGGGCCGGGCAGGCACGGCGCTCGCCACCGCGGGCATCAGCTCCTTCCTCGCCGGCTGCGTCGCGACGCTGGTGCTGGCCGCCTTCGCGGTGCCGATGTCGGAGCTGGCCTTCAAGTTCGGGCCGGCGGAGTACTTCTCGCTGATGGTCCTGGGCCTCGTGGGCGCCGTGGTGCTGGCGTCGGGTTCGCTGATCAAGGCGATCGGCATGATCCTGCTCGGCCTGGTGCTGGGCCTGATCGGCACGGACGTGAACTCCGGCGTCGCGCGCTATTCCTTCAACATCCCCGAGCTCACCGATGGCGTGAACTTTGTCGCGGTGGCCATGGGCCTCTTCGGCTTCGCGGAGATCATCGTCAACGTGGAGCAGCGGGAACACCGCGAAACCTTCACCAACAAGGTGACGAGCCTGTTCCCGACGATGGAGGATTTCCGGCGGATGCTGCCTGCCGCCGCGCGTGGCACGGCGCTGGGAACGGCATTGGGCATGCTGCCCGGCGGCGGGGCCACGCTGTCCGCCTTTGCCGCCTACACGCTGGAGAAGAAGCTGTCGAAGCGGCCGCAGGAATTTGGCCAGGGCGCCATCGAAGGGGTGGCCGGTCCGGAGGCCGCCAACAACGCGGGCGCGCAGACCTCGTTCGTTCCGCTGCTGACGCTGGGCATTCCATCGAACGTGGTGATGGCGCTGATGGTGGGCGCCATGACCATCCACAACATCCAGCCCGGGCCGCAGGTGATGACCAGCAACCCCGAGCTGTTCTGGGGCCTCATTGCCAGCATGTGGCTGGGCAACGCGATGCTGATCATCCTGAACCTGCCGCTGATCGGCCTGTGGGTGAAGCTGCTGAAGGTGCCGTACCGCTTCCTCTATCCGGCCATCCTGGTGTTCTGCTGCATCGGCGTCTACTCGATCAACAACAACACCTTCGACGTGTACGTCACCGTCCTCTTCGGCATCGCCGGCTACGTCTTTGCGCGCTGCGGCATGGAGCCGGCGCCGCTGCTGCTGGGTTTCGTGCTGGGGCCGATGATGGAGGAGAACCTGCGGCGCGCGCTGCTGCTGTCGCGCGGCGACTTCTCCACGCTGGTGACCCGGCCGCTTTCGGCCGGGCTGCTGGTTGCCACCGTGCTGATGGTCCTGATCGTTGCGCTGCCGGCGATCAAGAAGACGCGCGAGGAGGCTTTCCAGGAGGCGTAGCGGTCAGCGTTGCCGCGGATCCAGCGCGTCGCGCAATCCGTCGCCCAGCAGGTTGAACGACAGCACCAGCAGGAAGATCGACACGCCCGGCCAGATCGCCATCCAGGGCGCGTTGTCGATGAAGTTCTTCGCCGTGTTCAGCATGCTGCCCCAGCTCGGCGCGGGCGGCTGCTGGCCGAGGCCCAGGAAGGACAGGCTCGCCTCGGCGATCACGGCGGCCGCGATGGCCAGGGTGGCCTGCACCATCAGGGGCGCGGTGATGTTCGGCAGGATGTGGCGCAACGCGATGCGCAGCGGCGAGTTGCCGACGGCGCGCGCGGCCTCCACATAGTCCTCCACCTTCACGCTCAGCACCTGGCCGCGCGTGAGCCGCACGAAGATCGGCGCCGCCGACACGCCGATGGCCACCATCGCATTGGCCAGGCTCGGGCCGAGGAAGGCGGCGAGCGCGATCGCCAGGATCAGGAAGGGGCAGGCAAGGAAGGCGTCGGTGATGCGCGAGATGATCGCGTCGACCCAGCCTCCGAGGAAGCCCGCGGCCAGGCCGATCGGCACGCCGATCAGCAGCGAGATGGAAACCGACACCACGCCGGCCAGCAGCGAAGCGCGCGTGCCCCAGATCACGCGCGACAGCACGTCCCGGCCGATCTCGTCGGTGCCGAACCAGTGCTCCGCCGAGGGTGCCTTGCGGATCGCGCCCCAGCTGGTGGCGATGGGATCCTGCGGCGCGATCCACGGCGCGAAGATCGCCAGCAGGATGAAGCCGATGACGACGGCCAGTCCCGCGAGGGCCAAGCGGCGTCGCAACAGCCGGCGGGCGGCGCGTCGCCAGGGGCCGGCCGGCGCCGGCATCGATGCGGCAGGCGGCAGGGAGGTGGAGGGCAGGACGGCCGCCATCAGTGCCTGAGGCGCGGATTGACCACGAAGTAAGCGACGTCGGCAAGCAGGTTCAGCACCATGTACGCCGTCGCCGTGACCAGCACCACGCCCTGTACCACCGAGTAGTCGCGGTTGAACACCGCATCGACGATCAGCTTGCCGAAGCCCGGAATGGTGAACACCTGCTCGGTGAGCACTGCACCGGACAGCAGCGTGCCGAGCTCCAGCGCGCCGAGCGTGATGATCGGCGTCAATGCGTTGCGCAATGCGTGCTTCAGCACCACCGTGCGCTCGTCCAGCCCCTTGGCCCGCGCGGTGCGCACGTAGTCGGAGGACAGCACCTGCAGCATCGCGCTGCGCGTATGCCGCATCAGCACGGCTGCGATGGCGTTGCCGAGGACGAAGGCCGGCATGATCATGGCCTTCAGGTTCGCGCCGAGATCCTCGAAGGGACTCACGTAGCCGGACGCGGGCAGCCAGCCGAGATTCACCGAGAACAGCAGGATCAGCAGGATGCCCAGCCAGAAGTTGGGCGTGGACAAGCCCCAGAGCGCGAAGACGTTGGCCACCCAATCCCATGGCGTGCCGCGTCCGACCGCCGCCACGATGCCCGCTGGAATGCCGATCAGCAGCGCGATGCACATGGCCATGGCCGCGAGCTGCAGCGTCACCGGTAGCTTGTCCGCGATCAGGCTCAGCACGGGTTGCTGGTTGCGGATGGATTCGCCCAGGTCACCTTGCACCACGCCGCCCATCCAGTACGCGTAGCGCACCGGCAGCGGCTCGTCCAGGTGCATCTTCTTGCGCAGGTATTCCACCACGGCGGGATCCTGTTCCTCGCCGGCCAGGATCTTGGCCGGATCCCCGGGCAGCAGCTGCTGCAGCCCGAAGATCAGCATGGACACCAGCACCAGGGTGGGCACCAGCTGGACGATGCGCTTGAGGAGGAAGTCGAACATGGGCGTGCGTCATTCCCGCGGAGGCGGGAACCCAGGGCTCCCATGCATCCGGGAGCCCTGGATCCCCGCCCGCGCGAGGATGGCTTTCATTGCATCTTCAGGCCGGTCAGGCGCAGCAGGCCATCGGGGACCTCGCGCACACCCGTGAGCTTGGGCGTGTAGACCCACAACCACTTGCGGTGGTACAGGTATACGATGGGGCGCTCTTTCAGCACGCGCGCCGCGACCTGCTCGAACACCTTCTTGCGCTGCGCGGGGTCGATCGTTTCGCGGGACTGCTTGATCAGCGCATCGGTCTCGGCGTCG
>JAJNBO010000363.1 GCA_021156245.1 Ramlibacter sp.
GCGCTCGAAGTCCAGTTGCTCTACGTAGCGGCCGATCTGCTCGTCGCTGGCCTGGTAGCCGAAACGCAGGTAGCGGTCGTGCTCATCGAGTTCGAGAAGATGGGACGCGATGCGGTCACGGTGGCCCGCGCCAAGCGACCGGATCGGCACCATGGGGCCGGACCGATTGGCTGCAGGCAGGGCGGACATGCACGCAATTTAAGGGTTTTCCCGAAGTTTGCAAGGATGAGCCTGTCTAAATCCAGCGCTTGTGTTGCTCGGCGTTTGTAACGCTCCCGAGACTTCACTCATCCGTGCTACAAATTCACACAACAAGAAACGTTCTCACCCACCACGCCATGGCCAGGCTCGACAAGTCGACGTTCAGCCGGATCGGGACGGTCATCGCCATGGCCGATGTCGTGGAGTCGGTGCGCCTCATGGAGGAGGACACGCCCTCGTTCATCGAGCGTTGGCAAGGCTTTCTCGCGTTCGTGGCACAACTCCTGCCGCAGTACGGCGGGCGGATGCACCGCAGCCTGGGCGACGGACTCATGCTGGAGTTTCCGGATGCTGCCGGTTGCATGCGCGCATTGCTTGCCATGCAGGCCTGGCTGGATGACCGCAACAGGCGCGTGCCGCCGGCCCAGCGGATGCACCTGCGCACGGGCGCCCACCTCGCAGACCTCGTGGAGGACCAGTACGACATCTACGGCCCCGACGTGAACCTGAGTGCGCGGATCGCGACGTTGGCCGGCCCGAACGAGATCATCATCTCCGCCGCCTTGCGCCAGCAGCTGAACGGCTGGACCGACGCGACGATCGACGACGTGGGCGTCTGTCACCTCAAGCACGTGAGGGATCCCGTGCACGCGTTTCGGGTGGGACCGCCGGGAGCGGCGCCGGTCATGCCGCCGCAGGCACTGGCCCGACCGCCGTCGCTGCGCGCGCGCATCGTCGTCCTTCCCATCGGAACGGATGGCGAATCCATGCTGGCTGGCGGGGACGAGGGCTTCTCGGACGAGATCGTGTCCGCCTTGGCACGCAGCGACGCGCTGCAGGTCGTCGCCAGGGGATCCGCCGCGCAGCCGGGCGCCTATGTCCTGGGCGGACGCATGCGCGCGGTGGCCGGCGCGCCGACGCTTTTCATCGAGTTGACCGAGGCCGTCAACGGCAACGTGATCTGGGCGGAGGCGTTCGCGAGAACCCCGCAGGAGCGCGGTGCGCTGCAGGCGGACCTGCTGGCTCAGGTGGTGGCGGCCGTGCACGCGGCAGTGATCCACGAAGAACTGGAAGGCGCGCGCGGGCGCCCGCTGCCGTCGCTCGACGGCGCCACGTTGCTGCTGGCATCGCTCGGACTGATGCACCGCTTGGCGCCGGTCGACGTGGACCAGGCGCGCAGCATGCTGGAACACCTGGCGGATCGCTGGAGGCGGCATTCGACGGCGCATGCGTGGCTGTCGCACCTGCACGTCCTTCGCGTGCAGCAGGCGAGCGCCGCCTTCACCGCGCACGACGGCGCCCTGGCGCGCGCCCATGCAGCGGCAGGCGTGCAATACGACCCGGGCTCGCCACTGGTGCTTTCTCTTGACGGCCATGCATCGCTTCACACGGCACGCAACCAGGAAGCCGCCGCTGACCGCTATGCGCAGGCCCTGCGGCTGCGCGGCGACCACTCGTTGGCACTCCTCTTCCAGGCGGAGTTGCTGGCGTTACTGAGGTCCGGGCGGCGTGCACGCGAACTGGCGGAGCGCGCGCTGCGGACTTTGTCGCTGGAACCGCTGCGCTACCTCTACGAGGCAACCTGCGCGATGGTGATGCTGGCCGATGACGACCCGGAAGCCGCGCACGGACTGGCGCAGCAGTCGGTGCAGCGCAACCCGCGCTACCTGCCGGCGTGGCGAACCCTGGTGGTGGCGCAGGTGGAGACCGACCGGCTGGGAGAGGCCCGCGCAGCGCAGCAAAGGCTGCTGACCAAGCAGCCGGCGTTCACGGTCAACGCGTTCCTCGCGGTGTCGCCGATCGAAGGCGAACTGGCACGCCGCTATTCGGATGCGTTGCTGCAGTCCGGCGCGCCCGCGGAGTGAGGCGGCGGCCGCTACCAGCGTGCCGGCAGCTTCTTCTTGAGGGTGATGCGCTTGATGCCCAGCTCCACGTAGCCGCCTTTTTCGAGGTCTTTCAGCAGGCGGCTGACCATCTCCCGGGACGCGCCGACGCGGCTGGCGATCTGCTGGTGGGTGATCTGGGTCAGTTGCACTGGCGCCTGCATGCTCGCGGCGCCCTGCTGCCCTTCGAGCGTGTGGATCACCCGCCCGTAAACGTCCAGCAAGGCCATCCGGCGGGCGGTTTCCGTGGCCGACCGCGCGCGATGGATGACCTGGGTCACGAGCGACAGAGCAAAGCTGGGCTCGTCGGCCAAGTGCTGCCGGACGGCTGCCCGGGAGACGAGAGAACACAGGCAGTTCTCCATCGTCATGACGGACGCCGACCGCGGCCCGCCGTCGAGCGACATTTCGCCGAAGTAGTCTCCGGCCTGGATGGTGCCGTAAGTGATCTCCCGCCCGTTCTCGTCGGTTGCATAGACCTTGACTTGGCCTTGCAGCAGCACGAAGAGGGAATCACCCGGCTCGCCCTCGTTCAGGATGATCGTGTTCTTGCGGTAGCTGCGGCGGATGCCGCGTGCCGCGAGTCGCGCGACCCCCGGCTCGAGCTGCGCAACGAGCTTTTCCTGCTCCATCGTCATGGCATCCCCCTCTGAAAGCACTCTATCAGCCGCGCTTGCGAGCGCGCAAGCGGCATCGTCCTAATGCATCGGATCGAGCAGGCGCGCCGCGCCCAGTGGTGGCAGGACCGCTACGAGGCCGACCAGTTCGCGCACCCCATGGGACTGTGTCTTCGCGCACAGGCTTCGTACATGGCTGCGAATGGTGGACACCGCCACATCCAGCTGCACCGCCGCCTCCGGCGTCGAATGACCCTGGCAGAGGACGGCCAGCACCTGCTCCTCGGCAGGCGTGAGTCCATGCGTGCGCGCGAAGAAGCACAGCATCAGGGGGTCGCAAACGGAGGTCCGCGAAAGGACCAGCGCGACGTGGGGCGTCACTGCGGGCCGTTCGGACCGGAGGGGCACGACGGCGATGCTCATCCTGCCGCGCGCGCCGCATCGCAGCAGCACCAGGCTGCGCCGGCCCGATTCCGCCTTGGCGAGCGCCTGGGTCAGGTCACGTTCCTGGCGGGCGTCGATCGTCTGCAGCCGGCCTTCATTCAGGCCCAGGATCTCGCGGCGCGAGAGCTCCGTGCGTGCCGCCTGGTTGGCATGGAGCACTTCGCCCTTGGTGGAAGCCACCAGCACGCCGTGCGCCAACTCGTCGATGAGCACGGCAAGCCCTCCGGCCAGGCCGTCGATGCGCTCCCGCGTGAAGTTCCCCTGCACCGCAGGACCTGCTGCTGCATCCATGCCATCCCCCCGTCTGTGGGGCACAGCTTAGGCATGTCATCGTCCGACCGGAGGAGCATTCCGCTCGCGGGCAGCGGTGACTAATTCACCTTGACAGCTGCTGGCGCGCGGTCGTGATGCAGTGATCGATGACGTCAGGATGGAACGCCAGCGCGACATGCGGATGGCCCGGCAAGAACCGGTTGTC
>JAJNBO010000364.1 GCA_021156245.1 Ramlibacter sp.
CGCGCTCGCGGCGCCTGCGGTCTCCAACCCGCTGCACGCGCACGATTTCGCCGACCAGCGGACGCTGTTGGGCATGCGCTGTGCACTGGATGTCCTTTCCAACCTGCCGTTCGCAGTGGCGGGCGTCATCGGATTCGCCTGGCTGCAGCAGGTGCCCTCCCATCTCATCTCCGCGGGCCAGCGCGCCATGGCGACCCTGTTCCTTGCAGGCCTCGTCGCCACGGCGGCAGCATCGTCCTTCTATCACTGGGCGCCGGACGACTTCGGCCTCGCTGTCGACCGCACGGGCATGGCCATCGCGTTCGCCGGCCTGCTCGGACTGCTCGCTGCCGTCAAAGCCAGCGACCGGGCCGGCGCCACCCTTGCGGGACTCGTCGCCGTGTTCGGCACGGCCGCGGCCTGGGCCTGCTTCGCGACGAACAATGTCCTTCCCTGGGCAGCCGTGCAATTCGGTGGAATGGCGATGGTGCTTGCCCTGGCATTCCTCGCAAGCCGTGAAGGCGCGATGGACGTGCGCTGGGGCTGGGTGCTCCTGGCTTATGCAGTGGCGAAGCTGTTCGAGGCAGGAGACCACGTCATCTTCGAAGCGACCGGCCAGTTGCTCGCCGGCCACACGCTGAAGCACGTGATTGCGGCTTTCTCCGCATGGCCCGTCATCGCCGCGCTGGCCGAAAGGACCGGCGGGCAGAATGGCCGCGCAACCGCCGCTTCCGTGGTGGCCTAGGGATCACGCATGACCAGCACCACCGCCACTGCCGATACCGCCCCCGTCGCGGGCGCCGAGCCGCACCCCAACCAGTTCGCGCTGCTGCGCCAGCGCCGGTTCGCCCCGTTCTTCTGGACGCAGTTCGCGGGCGCGGCGAACGACAACCTGTTCAAGTTCGCCTTCACCGTGATGGTGACCTACCAGCTGCAAGTCGCCTGGATGCCGCCCGCGATGGCCGGCCTGGTGATCGGGGCGCTGTTCATCCTGCCGTTCCTGCTGTTCTCCGCGACCAGCGGCCAGCTGGCGGACAAGTACGACAAGCGCCGCCTGATCCTGTTCGTCAAATGGCTGGAGATCGGGATCATGGTGCTGGCCGCGTGGGGCTTCTTCCGTGCCGACGTCCCGGTGCTGCTCGCGTGCACTTTCCTGATGGGACTGCACTCGACGCTGTTCGGCCCCGTGAAGTTCGCCTATCTGCCGCAGCACCTGGGCGAGCGCGAGCTCACCGGCGGCAACGGCATGGTGGAAATGGGGACCTTCGTCGCCATCCTGCTCGGACAGGTCGCCGGCGGACTGATCGTCGCCATTCCCGCGATCGGTCCTCAGGCCGTCGGCATCGCGTGCATCGTGCTGGCGGTGGTGGGCCGCCTCGTCGCGCACTCCATTCCGGCCTCTCCGGCGAGCGCGCCCGAGCTGCGCATCAACTGGAACCCGATCACCGAGACCTGGCGCAACCTGAAGCTGGCGTACGGCAACGTGGTGGTGTTTCGCTCGCTGCTGGGGATCAGCTGGATGTGGTTCTTCGGCGCGGTGTTCCTCAGCCAGTTCCCTTCGTTCGCCAAGGAGGTGCTGCACGGCAACGCCCAGGTCGCCTCGCTCCTGCTGGTGGTGTTCTCCGTCGGCATCGGCGTCGGCTCGCTGATGTGCGAGTTGCTGTCCCGCCGCCATGTCGAGATCGGCCTGGTGCCGCTGGGCGCGATCGGCATGACGGCATTCGCGGTGGACCTCTATTTCGCATCGCGCGGCTTGCCCGCGGGGTCGGAGATGGGCCTCGGCGCGTTCCTTGCCGTGGGCGCCCATTGGCGCGTGATGGCGGACCTGGCGCTGCTGTCGCTGTTCGCAGGTTTGTACTCGGTGCCGATGTATGCGCTGATCCAGCTGCGCGCACAGCCGACGCACCGCGCCCGCATCATCGCCGCCAACAACATCCTGAACGCGCTGTTCATGATCGCCAGCTCCGTGATCGCCGGAGCGCTCCTGAAGACAGGCTTCACGATCCCGCAGATCTTCCTGGCGGTCGGCGTGGCCAATGCGCTGGTGGCGCTCTACATCTTCCTGCTGGTGCCCGAGTACCTGCTCCGGTTCACGGCATGGGTGGCATCGCGCATCGTCTACCGGTTCCAGGTCCGCGGGGACGAGAACATCCCCGTGGAAGGGGCCGCCGTGCTGGTCTGCAATCACGTGAGCTTCGTGGACGCGGTGCTGCTCATGGCCGCCAGTCCCCGCCCGATCACGTTCGTGATGGACCACCGCATCTTCCGCCAGCCCGTGCTCGGATGGCTGTTCCGGCTGGCACGCGCGATCCCGATCGCGCCCCAGAAGGATGACCCCGCCGTGTACGACGCCGCCTTCGAACGCGCCGCCCAGGTGCTGAAGGACGGCGACTTGCTCGCGATCTTCCCGGAGGGCGGCATCACCCGCGACGGCTCGCTGCAACCCTTCAAGGGAGGCATCATGAAGATCCTCGAACGCGCCGCCGCCGATGGCGTGCAGCCTCCGGTGGTGCCCATGGCCCTGACGAACCTGTGGGGCTCGTACTTCAGCCGCATCGAGCAGGGCGGCGCGATGGTGCGGCCGTTCCGGCGCGGCATCTTCAACCGCGTGGGGCTGAACGTCGGCACGCCGGTGCCGGCGCAACAGGCCGAGCCGGCGGTGCTGCAGGCGCGCGTGGCGCACTTGCTCGGCAACAAGGGGGAGAAAGCATGAGCAAGGCACTGCGCCTGTCCGAGAAATGGTTCCGCCGTGGCCTCTGGCTGGTGGCGGTGGTGTTCGCCGGCTTCCTGATCGGCCTGGGCGGGACGGTGGTCAACGACCTGCCGAAGGTCGAGAAGCCGCTTTCCATCGATGACTTCCTCGATCGCGCGGCGGCAGATCGCCTGCGCGGCACGATGCAGGAGTCGACGCGCACCGCCCGTGATGCGCAAGCCGCGCTGGAGCAGGCGCGACTGAAGCAGCGCGTGGCGGAGAGCGACACGCGCACGGCGCGCGAGACCTTCCAGAACTGGCTGGCGACACGCCGGGCGACGCAGCTGTCCGACCAGGACCCGGAGCTCGTCGCGCGCACGCAGGCGCTGGACCGGCTCCGCCAGACGGAGCGCACCGCCGAAGCGGCCGTGCAGCAGCAGGAGAAGGTCCTGCTCGATGCACGGCAGGCGGAGACGCGTGCCAGCCAGCAGTTGCAGGAGATGCAGCAGCAGGCGGAGGCCAGCCTGGAGAAGGAGGCGCGGCGCGTCGAGCTGCGCGTGTTCCTCTACCGGCTGGCGCTCACGTTGCCGCTGCTGGTGGCGGCAGGCTGGCTGCTGCGGCACAAGCGGCAGGGCACGTGGTGGCCCTTCGTGTGGGGCTTCGCGATGTTCGCGGTGTTCGCGTTCTTCGTGGAGCTGGTGCCCTATCTCCCCAGCTATGGCGGCTACGTGCGCTACGTGGTGGGGATCGTCGTCACCGTGCTGGTGGGGCGCCAGGCGATCGTCGCTCTGAATCGCTACCTGGAGAAGCAGCGGGCGGCCGAACAGCTGCCGGACGCCCAGCGGCGGGTGGAACTGAGCTACGACACGGCGCTGGCGCGCCTGGCGAAGGGCGTGTGCCCCGGTTGCGAGCGGCCGGTGGACCTGAAGAACGAGAAG
>JAJNBO010000365.1 GCA_021156245.1 Ramlibacter sp.
TTCGTCATCAACAAGACGGACCTCGCCCCCTACGTCGGCGCCGACCTCGGCGTGATGGAAGCGGACACGAAGCGGATGCGCAAGGACAAACCTTTCGTGCTGACCAACCTCAAGACGCTCGCCGGCCTGGATGAGGTGGTGCGCTTCATCGAGCAAAAAGGCATGCTGCGACCGCTCAGGTAGTCAGCAGATGTAACGTGAACGCGCCCTCGTCCTACACGGCGCCTACCAGCCGGGGCTTACTTTCGCCGCCATGGAACTGCTGCAAGATCCTCCTCCGGGCTTCGACGGGGTTTCCAAGGCCTACGCGATGGCCCGTCACCTCCCCTGCACGCACAAGCTCAACCTCCAGGTGGGCCTCGCGCGTGGCGGCGCACTGGTGGCGAAGGGACGCCTGGACGGCTACCGCCAGGTGTCGTTCTTCTCCGAGCACCTGCGCGATCTGCGATGGCGTGAGCACTTGCTGGGCAGCGAGGCAGACATGCACGGATGCGACCTGCTGTTCACGCATCCGGACGACTACGCGCAGGAGCGAGACCCGGATCCGTCCTTCATCCGGCGTGCGCCGATGCAGCTGTGGGGCGAGCAGTCGCCTGCTGCTCCTGCCGCCACCTGACCCGGCGTAGCCGCTACTGCGGCCCCTGGCGCCTGCGCCCGTCGGAGAAAGCCGCACGGCGCTGCTCCCAGGCGCGCATCTGTTTCATGGCGCTGTCCGAGCCCTGGCCGCCATGCCGCTCCACGCCTGCTTCCTGTTGCTCCTGTTGCTGTTGTTGTTGCTGCATCGGCCGGGACGCCCCCGGCTGGTCCTGCGACCTTGGATCCTTCTCCGCCGACATGCGATTCTTTCAATTTGCCTTGGGACCATGGTCCGGACGCGGGCGCTGGTCATCTGTAGGACGACGTCAACGCGCAGGATCGGAACACGTCGACTTCAGTGGCGCGGCAGCTCGAGGATGAAGGACGTGCCTGCCTCGGCCGTCGATTCGGCGCGGACGGTCCCGCCATGCGCCCGCACGATGGCGGCGACGATGTACAAGCCGAGACCGACACCCTGGCTGCCCGCGTCGGCGCCGCGCACCATCGGCTCGAACAGCCGCGGCAGCACGGCCGGCGGGATCGGCGTGCCCTCGTTGTGCACCACGACCCGGAAGCCGTCCCCCGCTTCTTCCGTGCGCACGGTGATCGGCCGGTCCCGCGCGCCGTGACTGGCCGCGTTGGACACGAGATTGCCGACGGCCTGCGTGATCCGGTCGGCGTCGGCCACGCAGGTGCTGCTGCCGGAACGTTCGTGCCTGAGCGTGTTGGCCGGGTAGGCGACCGAAAGCTCGCCCACGCTGTCGGCCACCGCCTGGTGCAGGTCCACTTCGGTCTTGCGGATGCTGAGCCCGCCACCGAGCCGCGCCTGCGTGAAATCGAGCAGGTCCCCTATCAGGTGCCGCACGCGGGTGACGGAACGGCCCACGCGTTCGAGGGCGGCGCGCTGCTGCGCATCGAGGTTGCCGCGCTCGAGCAGCACCGTGCTCATGTGGATCACCGACAGCGGATTGCGGATATCGTGGCTGACCACGCCCACCAGCTGCTCCGCGAACAGCGCCCTGTCCTCGGCTTGCGCACGGGCAGCCAGCAGGTCCTTCTGGTCCTGCGCGTGGCGGGCGGCCAGCTCCTCCAGCCGCCGCCGCTGCAGCAGCAGCTCCTGCTCGTACTTGTGCCGGTCCTCCGCGATGAAGAAGGCGATGTGCAGCGCGGCGCGCCCGTTCCACGGCGCCTCGGCCATGTTCACCAGCACCGGCAGGGTGGTCCCGCGCGAGTCCTTCATCTCCAGCTTCACCTCCGCCACCGAAGCCTGGATGCGCAGCAAGGGCTGCAGGTGCGTGTGATGGAAGATGCGCCCGCCCATCGTGAGCAGGTCCTGGAAGCGCAGTTTTCCCACGAGCGCCTGGTGCTCGTAGCGCAGCCAACGGCAGGCGGTCGCATTGGCCCCGAGCAATCGGCCGTCGCCATCGGCCAGCAGCAGGCCGCACGGCGCGGCGTCGTACAGCGCGTCCGCCCCTGGCGACGGGGGCGTATCCATGGCTACAGGCTCGCCAGGAACTGCTCCATGGCGGCGGCGCTGGCGCTGGGTGCGCTCAGGTGGGGGCAGTGGCCCACGTTGTCGATCAGCCGCAGGGTGCAGTTCGGCACCGTGCGCTTCATGTACTCGCCCACGGCGGTGGGAGCGATGATGTCCTCGCTGCATTGCAGGACCAGCGTGGGGGCCTGCAGGCGCGGAAGGTCGGCGCGGTGGTCCGACAGGAACGTCACGCGCGCGAACTGCTTGGCGATTTCGGGGTCGGTGCGGCAGAAGCTGTTGGTCAGTTCCACGCCCAGTTCCGGCTGGTCGGGCGCGCCCATGATCGCCGGCGCCATCGTGCTGGACCAGCCCAGGTAATTGCTCTCCAGCGTTTCCAGCAGCGACTCGATATCCGCCCGCTCGAAGCCGCCGACGTAGTCGCCGTCGTTGATGTAGCAAGGCGACGGGCCCACCATGAGCTGCGCCAGGAACTGGTCGGGGCACTTCAGGTTGGCGAGCATCCCGATCATGGAACTGACCGAATGGCCGACGCAGATCACGGGGGCGGACGTCACTTCGCCCAGCACCTCGCACAGGTCGTCCGCGTAGCCCTGCAGGGTGGAGTACTTCTGCGGGTCGTACGCCGTCAGGTCCGAGTGGCCACTGCCCACCAGGTCGAGCAGGATCACCTTGTGCCGTTCGGCAAAATGGGGAGCCAGCAGACGCCACATGGACTGGTCGCAGCCGAAGCCGTGGACGAAGACCATCGGCGGCCCGTCGCCCTGCACGTGGACGTTGTTTCTCTGGAGGGCAGTCATTGTTTGCTCATGGTAGTGCGCCCGGGCCGGGCGCGTCCGGTGGCCGGACGAGTTCAAGTCAAACCATTGAAGGACCAAGCCGGCGGATTGTGTCTGAACTACCCGGCAGCGGATGTAGGAGGCGGCCGACTTTCGTCGCTGGCGTGTAAGCGGGCGGCTTCTGGCGGAAGCGGTGAGATTCGAACTCACGGATGTCTTGCAACATCGCCGGTTTTCAAGACCGGTGCATTCAACCGCTCTGCCACGCTTCCGTCTGCCGCGATTGTAGGTGCTGGGGTTCGGCTGCGCCCTAACCGCCAGCCTACGAACCGCGAGAACGGACCCCAGCTCCCTACGCGAGGAACAGCGACTGCAGGTCGGACAGGAAGTCGAACCCCCGCTCGGTCGGCTTCACCCTGGCGAAGTCCCGCTCGACCAGCCCCTTCGCCTCGGCGTCGTTCAGGCCCTGCTCGATGCTGCTCAAGGGCAGCCCCGTGCGGTCCACGAAGTCCTGCAGCAGGAAACCGTCCTTCAGTCGCAGCGCATTCAGCATGAACTCGAAGGGCAGGTCCGCGCGCGACACGTCCTCGTCCTGCGCGATCGCCTCGCCGCGGATCGCGTTGTCCATGTAGAGCCGGGGTTCGCGAAAGCGAACCTGGCGAACCACCCGGTGCGGGAAGCTGATCTTGCTGTGCGCGCCGGCGCCGATGCCCAGGTAGTCACCGAACTGCCAGTAGTTGTAGTTGTGCCAGCAGCGGTGG
>JAJNBO010000366.1 GCA_021156245.1 Ramlibacter sp.
TGTTGACGTTGAAAAGGGTGCCGAGCGCCACGAAGGCCAGGGCCTTGTTGGCGGCTTCGGGCGCGATGAACTGCGGCACGAAGGCCAGGAAGAAGATCGCCACCTTCGGGTTGAGCACGTTGGTCAGGAAGCCGCCGCGGAAGACGCTCCACAGAGTCGCTTGTGCCTGGCAGGCCGGGTTTCGCGCAGCGAATCCCGGGGTCTCCGCCGCAACCTTCGAGAACAACAACCTCACGCCCACCCACAACAGGTAAGCCGCGCCCACCCACTTCAACACCGTGAATGCGGTCGCCGACGCCGCCAGCAGCGCGCTCACGCCCACGGCCGCGGCGAAAACATGGACGAAGCAGCCCGCCGTGATGCCGAGCCCCGCCACCACGCCCGCACGCGTCCCGCTGCGCAGGGCGTTGCTCACGATGTAGAGGACGTC
Source organism: Ramlibacter sp. (assembly GCA_021156245.1). Classification (GTDB taxonomy): domain Bacteria; phylum Pseudomonadota; class Gammaproteobacteria; order Burkholderiales; family Burkholderiaceae_C; genus Ramlibacter. Next base: position 431 of record JAJNBO010000366.1, read on the forward strand.
CGGCCCGGGCGTCAGGTTCAGCAGCAGGCCGGCGGCAATGAACAGGAGGAGGTGCTGTGCATCGGGCATCGCCTCTCCTCACGCGCGGAAGTACGCGCGCATCGCGGCGATCGCGCGGTCGATGCCGGCGGCGTCCACGTCCAGGTGCGTGACGAAGCGCAGACGGTACAGGCCCGTCGCCAGCACGCCTTCGCGCGCCAGGGCGTCCACCAGTCCCGCCGACTTTTCACGCGCGGGGCCGACCAGGTCGACGAACAGGATGTTGGTCTGGGGCGGCTCGACTTGCACGCCCTCGATGCCTGCCAGCCCCTCGGCCAGGCGCCGCGCCAGCGCGTGGTCCGCCGCCAGCCGGTCGACGTGGTGGTCCAGCGCATGCGAGGCCGCCGCGGCCAGGACGCCCGACTGGCGCATCGCTCCGCCAGCCATCTTGCGGATGCGACGCGCGCGGGCGATCAGCTCCTTCGAGCCGCACAGCGCGGAGCCGACCGGGGCGCCGAGCCCCTTGCTGAAGCAAACCGACACGGAGTCGAACAGGCCGGCGATGCGGCGAGCCTCGGCGCGCGCGTCGCTGCCGTTCGCAGCGGCCTGGGCCACCGCGGCATTGAACAGCCGCGCGCCGTCCAGGTGCGTCGACAGGCCTTTCGACCGCGCCAGGGCCGTCGCTTGCTGCAGGTACGCCATCGGCAGCACCTTGCCGCCCAGCGTGTTCTCCAGCGCGAGCAGGCGACTGCGCGCGAAGTGCGGATCGTCGGGCTTGATCGCCCCTTCGATCGCACCCAGGGCGAGCGTTCCGTCCGGCTGGTGGTCCAGCGGCTGCGGCTGCACGCTGCCGAACACGGCGGCCCCGCCGCCTTCCCAGCGATAGCAGTGCTGCATCTGGCCGACGATGTATTCGTCGCCGCGCTGGCAGTGCGACAGGATGCCGCAGAGGTTGCTCTGCGTGCCGGTCGGCACGAAAAGAGCGGCCTCGAACCCGAGCAGGCCGGCGATCTTCTCCTGCAGGGCGTTCACGCTCGGGTCGTCGCCGAACACGTCGTCGCCCAGCGGCGCGGCCCCCATGGCGGCGCGCATGGCGTCGGTGGGCCGGGTGACGGTGTCGCTGCGCAGGTCGATCGCTTTCATCACTTTTGCTCCAGGAAATTCTTGAGCATCGCGTGCCCGTGCTCGGTGAGGATGGACTCGGGGTGGAACTGGACGCCCTCGATCGCAAGCGTCTTGTGGCGCACGCCCATGATCTCGCCGTCTTCCGTCCAGGCCGTGACCTTCAGCTCGGCGGGGCAGCTCTCGCGCTGGATGGCGAGCGAGTGGTACCGGTTGACGGTGAAGCGTTCCGGCAGGCCGGCGAAGACGCCCTCCCGGGTGGTGGTGATCTCGCTGGTCTTGCCGTGCATCAGCCGTTGCGCGCGGACGATCTTTCCACCGAGCGCGGCGCCGATGGCCTGATGGCCGAGGCAGACGCCGAGGATGGGGAGCTTGCCCGCGAAGTGGCGGATCGCCGCGACGGAGATGCCGGCTTCGGCGGGGGAGCAGGGGCCAGGGGAGATGACGAGCCGATCCGGCTCACGCGCGGCGATCTGCTCGATGGTGATCTCGTCGTTGCGGAACACTTCGACCTGCGCGCCCAGTTCACCGAAGTACTGGACGATGTTGTAGGTGAAGCTGTCGTAGTTGTCGACCATGAGGAGCTTCATTGCATTCCCCGAGAAACAGCCAGACGGCCGGACGCAAAGGACGCAAAGATTTCGCAAAGGACGCAAAAGGAAACCATGGGGCAATTCATAGCTTGTTCACCAGGCGATGCACTCCCTTCACCACGGGAAACGCATGGAAGTTGATGAGCAGGCCGATCTTGTGCCCTGAAAGTTTCAGGTACGACAGCAACTGCGCTCTATGGGCATCCGCAACGGCTTCCACTGCCTTCAGTTCGACAACGACAGCGCGCTCGACAATGAAGTCGGCCCTGTACAGGACCCCGACATCAAACCCCTTGTACTTGCCGGAAATGGCAACTTCGCGTTCAAACTGCAGCCCCCGTTGCTGGAGCTCAATCGCCAGTGCGCCGGCATAGGCGCTCTCAAGGAGACCTACCCCGAGCACGCGCTGCACTTCCACTGCGGCGCCGATCACCGCGTGCGAACAGTCCCCTTCAATTTCAGGAGGTTCCTTTCGCGTCCTTTGCGAAACCTTTGCGTCCTTTGCGTCCGGCTGTCCGTGTTCGGTGTTCATTCCAACCCCTCCTCGACCAGTTCGCTAGCCCGCAGCAGAGCCCGGGCTTTGGCCTCCGTCTCTTTCCACTCCAGTTCCGGCACGGAATCGGCCACCACCCCCGCCGCCGCCTGCACATAGAGCGTCTGGTCCTTGATGATCCCCGTGCGGATGGCGATCGCGACGTCCATGTCGCCGGCGTAGCTCAGGTAGCCGCAGGCGCCGCCATAGATGCCGCGCTTGTGCGGCTCGAGCTGGTCGATCACTTCCATCGCATGCACCTTCGGCGCGCCCGTCAACGTGCCCGCGGGAAATGTCGCGCGCAGGACGTCCATGTTGGTCATGCCGTCGTTGAGGATGCCCTCGACGTTGCTGACGATGTGCATCACGTGGCTGTAGCGCTCGATCACGAACGCATCCGACACCTTCACCGTGCCTGTCTTCGCGATGCGGCCGATGTCGTTGCGGGCCAGGTCGATCAGCATCACGTGCTCGGCGCGCTCCTTGGCGTCGGAGAGCAACTCCTGCTCCACCGCCTTGTCCACCTCCGGCGTCGCGCCGCGCGGCCGCGTCCCGGCCAGGGGACGGATGGTGATCTTCTGGCCCTCCGGCGTGTGCTCCTGCCGCACCAGGATCTCCGGCGACGCGCCCACGACGTGGAAGTCGCTCCCGCCCGCCGCCGCGCCGGTGAAGTTGTAGAAATACATGTACGGGCTGGGGTTGAGCGAACGCAGCGCGCGGTACAAGGTCAACGGCGACTCGGTGTAGCGCTTCTTGATCCGCTGGCCCACCTGCACCTGCATGAAGTCGCCGGCCGCGATCAGCTCCTTGGCGCGGTCCACGGCCTTCAGGTAGTCTGGCTTGGCGAACTCGCGCTCCGCCGGGAAGGTTTCGGTCTGTCGCACGGTGGGTGCGCTGACCGAATACTTCAACTGATCCTTCAGTTCCCGCAGGCGCTTCTTGCCATTCGTGT
>JAJNBO010000367.1 GCA_021156245.1 Ramlibacter sp.
CACCAGCATGTGCTCCTGCAGCACGTGCGGGCTGCCCAGCGCGAGCCACGGCGGCTCGTGGTTGCCGAGGCCGAAGCCGTGGCCGCAGCGATGCAGGCGCGTGCGAAAGTCGGCGAAGCCCGAGCCATCCAGGAACGTGTTCACCGCAGCGTCGATCTCCGCGCAGGCGACGCCGGGCCGCAGCATGCCGAAGGCGATCTCGCGCGCCCGCTCCATGGTGGCGAACAGTTCCCGCTGGCGGGCGTCCGGCGCCACGGTGAAGAAGGTCCGCTCGCACTCCGCCGCATAGCCGTTGACCCGCGTGAGCACCAAGGCCACGTGCGGGCCCGAGAGCAGCCGGTCGCCCAGGTGCGGAATGGCATGGGGCTCCGCGCTCAGCGGCGCCGGCCATGCCGCCGCGATGACCTTGGTCGCGAGCGCGTCCCAGTCCGCCACCTCGCGGATGATCTTGCGCGTGAGCGATTGCGTGGCCGCGTAGGTCTCGGCCACCGTCGCACCGGCCCATGCCCGCCGCAGCACCTCCCGCACGCCCCAGTCGGCGTAGCGCGCCGCGCGTTCGACCTGCTCGATCTCCCAGGGCGACTTCACGATACGCAATGGCTCCAGCAGGTCCATCGCTTCGCCGCCCGCGCCACGCAGGCGCGCGCCGATGCTCCACGGCAGCCCCTCCTCGAAGCCGAAGCGCGCGCCGAGCAGCCCGCCATCGAGCAGCCGGTCCGCCCAGCCTTCGCCGGGCGGCGCGGGGTATTCCCGGTAGCTCACGATCTGTTCCGGCCGCAGGCCCCAGGCCTTCTGCAGGTGGTCCAGCTCCAGCACCGGCACCAGCATGCGGCGGGCGCCATCCGCCCCGACCACCAGGAAGAACGGCCGCTCCAGCGGCTCGAAGGTGGCGCCGGTCAGGTAGAAGATGTTCTCGCCCGTGCCGACCACGTAGTGATCGAGCCCCGCGGCGCGGACCGCCGCGGCGAGCGCGTCGCTGCGCCGCTGGAAGTCGGCGGCCTGCGCCGGCTGGAAGTTCGCTTGCATCGCTGGATCTCCTCGCAGCCCACGGTACCAGCGAAGCGGTGCGAACGGCCTCACCCGAATGGCGCTTGACCGCGCCACGGCGCCGGAGACAATGTGCCGCAGGAGGACCGGGCATGCGCAACACCATCGCCAGAGCGGCCGGCCGCGCGCGGCGAGCACTGGCGCTCCTTGCGCTCGTGCTGGCCCCCTGGTCTGTCCAGGCGCAGGTGCCCGGGGTCTCCAGCGAGCTCGAAGCGGAGATGCTCCAGAGAGTCGCGGCCGAAGCGCAGCGCCTCTATGGCAGCGACGAGGCCATGGACGCCACCGTGGCACGGCTGTACGGGATCCGCATTTCCCCTGCGCATGTCGGGGTCGCGCGCGCGCAACTGCGAAGCGTCCTGTTGCATGAGAGCTATCACCGCTACCTGCTGCAGCTCGTGTTGCCCATCGCGGGACCCGGGACCACGGATGCGCAGTTGCGAAGCGCGGTCATGGAAGGCGTCTCGGTGCTGCAGGCCAAGGGCCTGCTGCGGCTGCCGGCGGAACGCCACGAGGACTTCGCGCACCACCTGCTCGAGATGACCCGCGTCCTGCCGCCGGAAGTGTGCAAGGGGCTCTTCCTGGGCACAGTCCCGCTGGCGGATGCGAACATGATCGAGCGCGCCTACATGGCGAGCCTGCCGCTGGCGAGGTTCGAGCACATCGTCACCTTGTACATCGACGCGGCGAAGGCCGAACTGGAACGGCAGCCGAACGCCCGTTCGCTCAGCGCCGAGCAGGCGGCGCTCGCGAACCAGGCCCACAAGCTGGCGATGGTGCGCAAGGTCCGCGCGGCCCTCAGTCCCGAGGCGGTGGCCCGTGTCCTCCGTGAGCGGCAGGACGCTCCCGCGCGCGATGCCTGCACCCTCTTCACCCTGACCATCGAGGCGATGGTGGACCTGCCGGAGCCCTATCGCACGTGGCGCATCCTGCAGTTCGTCCGCGAAATGCAGTAGCCGCTCAGGTCGTCGTGGCGGCGATCGCCCCGGCAGCCTCCTCCTCCTGCTCGCGCGGCAGCTCGAACAGGCGGAAGGGCGGCTGGTCCGGGCGGGTGCGCTGCAGCAGCGGCTTGGCCACGTTGTAGACGGGGACCCCGCTGATGGTCTTGCCCTCCAGCGCACCGCGGTGCGCGTGGCCGTGGAAGATCGCGTCGACCGGATAGCGCAGCAGCGGCTCTTCCAATCGGCTGCTTCCGAGGAACGGGAAGATTTCCAGCGGCTCGCCCGCCAGCGTCCCTGCGACGGGCGAGTAATGCAGCAGCGCGATCTTGCGCGGCGTGCGCAGCTTGGCCAGGGCGGCCTCGAGCTTCATCGCCTCCTGCTGGGCCTCCTTGACGAAGAGCTTGATCACGGGCTCTCCCCACGCCCCCAGCGAACCGCGGCCGAAGCCGCCCGCAAAGCCCTTGGCGCCGGCGATGCCGACGCCCTCGATCTCGCAGGCCTCGCCATCGAGCACGCGCACGCCCGCGTGCTTCAGCACCTCCATCACCACCTCGGGCGTGCCCGATTCGTAGTCGTGGTTGCCGAGCACCGCGACGATGGGCTTCTTCACCACCGCCAGTTCGTCCGCGAGCACCTGCGCCTCTTCGGCCGTGCCGTAGTCCGTCAGGTCGCCGCAGAGCAACAGGGCATCGGCGGCCTCCGAGGCCTGCGCGAAGAAGGCGCGCAACGTGCCCGCGTGGTCCTTGGTGACATGGATGTCGCCGACGACGGCGAAGCGCACGGTGGAAGCTGAAGAGGCCATGGGAATCGTTTTGGATGAGACACGCCATCCTGCCGTGATCCCCATCCTGCAACTGTAGGCGGATGCTGACGCTGCGTGAGGTTCGTTCTCGCTGCCTTTCGGGCTCGCCGCCGGGATGGACGGTCGTGACACGTCGCTACCTTCGCTTGCATGTGCTCCACCATTCCCCTTGCACCGTCCCTCGAGGACGAAGTCGCGCCCGACACCGCGGCGTTCTACCGGCGCGCCCTGCGCGTGCTGGCGGACGCGGAGGTGCCGTTCCTGGTCGGTGGGGCTTTCGCCCATGCGTGCTTCACCGGCATCCGTCGATCGACCAAGGACCTGGATCTCTTCATCCGCCGCGAAGACCTCGAGCGCGTCCGGGCCCTGATGGACGACGAGGGCTGGCGCTCGGAACTCACCTACCCGCACTGGCTGGCCAAGGTCTACGCGGGCGAGGACTTCATCGACCTGATCTTCAACTCGGGCAACGGCCTCACGCCGGTGGACGACCGCTGGTTCCGCGACAACGCGCAGGCCGACATCCTGGGCGTGCCCGTGCGCGTCGCCAACATGGAGGACAGCATGCTGTCCAAGGCCTTCATCATGGAGCGCGAGCGCTACGACGGGGCCGACATCGCGCACCTGCTGCAGGCCAACGCCGAACGCATCGACTGGCCCCGGCTGGTGGAGCGCTTCGGCGCGCACTGGCGCGTGCTGCTTGCCCACCTGTCCCTGTTCGGGTTCATCTACCCGGGCGAGCGCCACCGCATCCCGCAATGGGTGATGCAGGACCTCCTGGACAAGATGGCCGCCGAGATCGCGCAGCCTCCGGCCCA
>JAJNBO010000368.1 GCA_021156245.1 Ramlibacter sp.
CGGCCGCAGGCCGGACGCCAGCAGGTCGAGCGCGTCGTGCCCGCTCGCCGCCGTGCGCAGCTCGAAGCCGAGCGGCTCCAGCACGGCCACCAGCAATTCGCGATCGGCCTCCTCGTTGTCCACCACCAGCACCTTGCGGCGCGGCCCTTCGTAGCCACGCCGCACCGCTTGCGGCACGGGCGCGGCAGGCACCGCCGTGTGCACTTCAGGCACGAAGAGGCGGACGCGGAACACCGAACCCACGCCCGGCGTGCTGGTGGCGGTGAGCTCGCCGCCCATCAGGTCGGTCAGCATCTTCGCGATCGTGAGGCCCAGCCCGGCGCCCGGGGCGGAGTGGCTGGCGCTGTTGCCCCGCGCGAAGGGTTCGAAGATCTGCGCCAGTTCCTGCGTCTCCAGGCCCGGCCCGGTGTCCTCGACCTCCACCACCGCCATCTCGCGCGCGTGCCGAACGCGGAACAGCACCTGTCCCTGGCTCGTGAACTTGACGGCGTTGCCCAGCAGGTTGATCAGGATCTGCCGCACGCGCTTCTCGTCGCCGCGCACCACCTCCGGCAGCGTCCCTTCGGATTCGAAGCGGAAGGCGAGGCCCTTGGCCGCCGCCTGCAGTTCGAACAGGGCCGCCATCTCGTGGACGAAGTCGGCAAAGCGCATCGGCTTGAGCTGCAGGGTGAGCTTACCGGACTCGATGCGCGCGATGTCCAGCGTGCCTTCGATCAGCTGCAGCAGGTGGTCGCCGCCCCGCTTGATGACGTGGATGGCGTGCTTGCGATGCGAGGGGATCGCCGCGTCCTCGCCCATCAGCTGCGCGTAGCCCAGGATGCTGTTCAGCGGGGTGCGCAGTTCATGGCTGATGGCGCTGATGTACCGGCTCTTCGCGTGGTTCGCCTGCTCCGCCGCGTGGCGGGCCTGCTCCGCCGCCTGCTTGGCCTGCTGCAATGCCTCGTCGGTCTGGCGGTGGGATTCGATCTCGCGCATCAGCAGGTGGGTCTGCCGGTTCGACTCTTCCTGCGCCACCTGCCGGCTCTTGTGCGCGAGCACCAGCCACCAGGACACGATGCCGGCCACCAGCAGCAGCGCGAAGTAGGCCTTGACGAAGGTGGCGTGCAGCGCCTGCACCGCGCCGGGCTCGGAGCCCACCGGCTCCTGGTGGTACAGCAGCCCGAACAGGGCCGCGAGCAAGGGAGCGATCACCAGCATCAGCAGCAGGAAGTGCCCCAGCCCCGTATCGAGGTAGGGCCAGACCCGCCGCGGCAGCAAGGCGCGCAAGGCGCCGGACCACTGCGCGGACAGGCTCGCGTGCGGCTTGCACAAGTCGCCGCAGCGCGCGTCGAGCGTGCAGCACAGCGAGCAGATCTGCCCCTGGTAGGCCGGGCAGTGCGCCATGTCCGGCCCTTCGTAGCTGCGCTCGCAGACCACGCACCGCTTGGCCCCGGCCCGCAGGTAGGCGCCCTCGGGCTGGCGAGCGATGTAGTAACGGCCCTTGGTCGCCCATGCGATCAGGGGCGCGGCCACGAAAGCCACGCCCATCGCGATGACGGCGGAGAACGCCTGTGCCCCCGGTCCGAACACGCCCAGGTACGCGGTGATCGACAGCGTGGAGGACAGCGCCATGGCGCCGACGCCGACGGGATTGACGTCGTACAGGTACGCGCGCTTGAACTCGATGCCCTTGGGCGACAGGCCGAGCGGCTTGTTGACCACCAGGTCCGCGACGACCGCCATCATCCAGGCGATCGCGATATTGGAGTACAGCCCCAGCACGTCGCCGAGCGCCTGGAACACGTCCATCTCCATCAGCATGAAGGCGATGAGCGTGTTGAACACCACCCAGACCACGCGGCCCGGATGGCTGTGGGTGACGCGCGAGAAGAAGTTGGACCAGGCCAGCGAGCCGGCGTAGGCGTTGGTGACGTTGATCTTCAGTTGCGACACCACGACGAAGAATGCCGTCGCGGCGACCGCCATCCCGTAGTGGGGAAACACGTACTCATAGGCGGCCAGGTACATCTGGTTCGGGTCGACCGCCCGGTCCAGCGGCACCATGTGCTGGATGGCCAGGTACGCGAGCAGCGCGCCGCCCAGCATCTTGAGCACGCCGAGGAGTACCCAGCCGGGGCCGCCGGCAAGCACGGCGAACCACCAGGAACGGCGGTTCTTCACCGTTCGCGCGGGCATGAAGCGCAGGTAGTCGGCCTGCTCGCCCATCTGCGTGATGAGTGCGATGCCGACGGTGAGCGCGGCACCAAACAAGTGCAGGTTGAAACCGGATCCGGATGCTTTCTCACCGGCGTAGTGCGAAATGCCGGCGAACGCACCAGGATCGCGCACCAGCACGTACACGAAAGGCACCACGAGCATCACCAGCCAGATCGGCTGCGTCCAGACCTGCAGCCGGCTGATGGCGGAGATGCCGTGTGTCACCAGCGGGATCACGACCAGCGCGCACACCAGGTAGCCCCAGGCCGGCGGGATGCCCAGCGCGAGGTCCAGCGCATACGCCATCACCGCCGCCTCCAGCGCGAAGAAGATGAAGGTGAAGGAGGCGTAGATCAGCGACGTGAGGGTCGAGCCGATGTAGCCGAAGCCGGCGCCGCGCGTCAGCAGGTCCATGTCCACGCCGTAGCGGGCGGCATAGATGCTGATCGGCAGGCCAGCCAGGAAGATGATCAGCCCGGTGGCCAGGACGGCCCAGAAGGCATTGAGGAAGCCGTACTGCACCAGCAGCGTGGCGCCCACCGCCTCGAGGATCAGGAACGAGGCGGCGCCGAATGCGGTGTTGGCCACCCGCCAGGTGGACCACTTGCGGAAGCTCTGGGGGGTGTAGCGCAGCGCATAGTCTTCCATCGTCTCGCTGGCGACCCAGGTGTTGTAGTCGCGGCGTACCTTGACCACGCGCTGCGGCGCCTCGTGCAGGTCGGCGGGAACGATGGGGATGGTGCGGCTCACGCCGCAACGGTGCATCTTCCGTGCCGGGCACGCCTGTTGCAATAGGATGGCCGACATGGAACTCACGCCGCGTGAAAAAGACAAGCTCCTGCTGTTCACCGCCGCCCTGCTGGCGGAGCGGCGCAAGGCCCGCGGGCTGAAGCTCAATTACCCCGAAGCACTGGCCCTGATCTCGGCGGCCGTGATGGAGGGCGCGCGCGACGGCAAGTCCGTGGCCCAGCTCATGAGCGAGGGCCGCGCGGTCCTGACCCGGGGCGATGTGATGGACGGCATCGCCGAGATGATCCCGGAGATCCAGGTGGAGGCCACGTTTCCCGACGGCACCAAGCTCGTGACCGTCCACCAGCCCATCGTCTGAACACACAGGAAGAACAACATGACGCTGCCCCGTTCCCTCACCGCACTGCCTGCACTGGCTGCCGCCGGCGCCCACGCCCACCCGGGCCACGGCATCCTGCAGGACGTGCACTGGCATGCCAGCGACGCCTGGGGTTTCCTGGTCGTCGGGGCGCTGGCCGCAGCGGCGATCTGGTACTTCGGGAAGAAGTGAGCATGTCCGTTCCCGGCGAGCTGATCACCGACGCCGGCGATCACGTGCTCAACCCCGGCCGCCGCACGCTGACCCTGGTCGTGCAGAACGGCG
>JAJNBO010000369.1 GCA_021156245.1 Ramlibacter sp.
CTTCGCCTGGTCCATGTGCTGGATGCGCAGCTCCCAGTCGAAGTGGCCCTTCTGCGGGATCACCACGGGCGTGTCGCCGCGGAAGATCTCCTGCTGGCCGTCGGGCCGGGTCTTGATGTTGTAGATGCGGCTTTCGTTCTTCAGCAGTTCGAGCCACTTGGTGGTGAACATGTGCGTGTGGACGTCGATGACGGTCATGGCGTACTTCCTTGTCTCCTGGTGGACCTTCTCCGGGTGCGACCGGATGGCGGCTGGAATGGTAGCTTGCTAACCTTCCTGGACCAGCCCGACCGATCCCGCAGGAGACAACTTCATGAAACGCCGCCACTTCGCCGCGCTTGCCGGCGCCGCGCTCGCCGCCCCCATCGTCCTCGCCCAGGACCGCACGCTTCGCATCTGGGTGGGCTTCCCGCCGGGGGGCTCCGCCGACGTCATCGCCCGCATGCTGGCGCAGAAGCTGTCCGCGTCGCTGAACCAGACGGTGATCGTCGAGAACAAGCCTGGCGCGGCCGGCCGCCTGGTGCTGGGCGAGCTCAAGCGGGCGGCGCCCGATGGCCAGACGCTGGTGCTCTCGCCCAGTGGCGCCATGGTGATCGCGCCCTGGCTCTACAGCAACATCGGCTACGACCCCGTCAAGGACTTCACGCCCGTCTCGCGCATCGTCACTTTCGACTTCGCGGTCACGGCGGGCCCGGCCGCGCCGCAAGGCGACCTGAAGACGGTGCTGGCCTGGATGAAGGCGAATCCCGGCAAGGCGAACTACGCCACGTCCGGGGCGGGCACCGTTCCGCACTTCGCCGGGCTGATGCTCGGGCAGGCCTCCGGCGTGCCGATCACCCACGTCGCGTACCGCGGCGGGGCGCCCGCGGCGCAGGACCTGATCGGCGGGCAGATCCCGCTCATGGTCGACACCGCGTCGGAAACCATCGAGCATCACAAGGCCGGCAAGGTGCGCATCCTGGCCGTCACCGGCGAGCAGCGCTCCAAGGCCCTGCCCGACGTGCCCACGCTCAAGGAGCAGGGCATCAACATGGCCGCCGACGCCTTCTTCGGCCTGTACGGCCCGCCCGGCATGCCGGCGGACGTGACCGCGCGGATCGACCGCGCCGTCGCCGACGCCTTGAAGGACCCGACGGTGCAGGAGAAGATCGTCGCCTTCGGACTGGTGCCGAGCCACGCGCCGGCCGCCGATCTCGCGGCCACGCAGGTGACGCACCTGAAGCGTTGGGAAACACCGATCAAGGCGTCCGGCTTCAAGCCGGAGTGATCAGCCCAGGTCGCGCAGGAACGCCGGCACGGGCCGACCGACCGACGCGAGCCAGCGGCCCATCGCGCCCGCCACCTGCCGCACCGCAGGACGCTCGCCCATGCGCTCGCGCCAGGCCAGCAGCCGCGGCATGTCCGCCGTGAGCGGCGCGCCCTGGCGCTCGCCGAACAGCGCGGCCATGTAGAAGGCGATGTCGGCGTAGCCGTAGCTGCCGGCGAGCCATTCGCGGCCGGCCAGCAAGGCATCCATTTCCATGCAGTACGCCTGGGCGGCCTCGATGGCCGCGCGCGCGGGTGCGTCCTGGAGGTTGGACTGCAGGCCCATGAGCCGGATGACGTGCGGGAAGTACACCTCGTCGGATTTCAGCTCCAGCTGCCTCGCACGCGCCCGGCCGCGCAGGTCGGTCGGCCAGAGCGCCGGCTGCGGCTGGAGGTCTTCCAGGTACTCGAAGATCTGCGTGGAGTCGAACAGCGCCAGGTCGCCATCGACCAGCACGGGAACCTGGCATTTCGGATTCACGCGCAACACCTCCGGGTGTTTCGGCGTGTAGAGCTTGTGGAAGTCGAAGGGCACCATCACCAGCTCGAAATCCAGCCCTTTCTCGCGGGCGGCGATCTCCGCCTTGCCGCCGAACATGCTGAGGGGACCGGAGTAGAGGGTGGGTCGCTGGGCCATGCGCGCAAGATAGCAGCTCCTGCCGATCCGCATCGATGCGGGACAATCCGTCCATGATCCCCGAAGTCCTGATCAGTGAAGTCGGCCCGCGCGACGGCCTGCAGTCCGTCAAGGCCACGATGCCGACCGCGGACAAGTTGCACTGGATCGACGCACTGCATGCCGCCGGCCTGCGCGAAGTCGAAGTCGCGTCTTTCGTGCCCGCCAGGCTGCTGCCGCAGATGGCCGATGCAGCAGAAGTCGTGCGCCACGCGCTCTCGCTGCGGGGCTGGACGGTGATGGCGCTGGTCCCCAATCGCAAGGGCGCCGAGGCTGCGCTGCGTGCCGGCGCGCACAAGCTGACGCTGCCGGTGTCCGCAAGCGCGGCGCACTCGCTGGCCAATGTGCGCAAGACGCCGATGGCGATGGTGGAAGAAGTCCGCGAAGTACTGGCGCTGCGCGATGCGATCGCGCCGAAGGCGAAGGTCGAGGCGGGCATCTCCACCGCGTTCGGCTGCACCCTGCAGGGAGAGGTGACGGAAGACGAGGTGGTGCGCCTTGCGGCCGCGCTCGCCGAAGCGGGCGTGGACGACGTCGGCCTCTCCGACACCACGGGCATGGCGAACCCCGCGCAGGTGCGGCGGCTGTTCCGGCGCCTGTTCGCCGAGATCGGCGATCGCGCCGGCGCCGCGCATATGCACAACACGCGCGGCCTGGGCCTGGCCAACTGCCTGGCCGCCTACGACGTCGGCGTGCGCACCTTCGACAGCTCGCTCGGCGGACTGGGCGGCTGCCCTTACGCGCCCGGTGCGTCGGGCAACGTCGTCACCGAAGACCTGGTGTTCATGTTCGAGGCCATGGGCGTCTCCACCGGCGTGGACCTGGCCGGGCTGCTCGCCGCGCGCGCGCCGCTGCGGCAAGGCTTGCCGGGAGAGCCGCTGTACGGCATGACGCCGGAAGCGGGGCTGCCCAAGGGTTTCGCGCAGGAGGCGCTGAATGGCTGAGGGAAAGCTCCCTTACGAGGGCATCCGCGTCGTCGAGTTCACCCACATGGTGATGGGCCCCACCTGCGGCATGGTGCTGGCGGACCTGGGCGCCGAAGTGATCAAGGTGGAGCCGCCCCAGGGCGACAACACGCGGCGGCTGCTCGGCTCCGGCGCCGGCTTCTTCCCGCTGTTCAACCGCAACAAGAAGAGCATCGCGCTCGACCTGCAGTCGTCCGAAGGCCGCGAGGCGGCGCGCAAGCTGGTGGCCACCGCCGATATCGTCAGCGAGAACTTCAGGCCCGGAACGATGGCGAAGCTGGGCCTGGACTACGCGGCGATCTCCGCCTTCAACCCGCGCGTGATCTTCGTCAGCCACAAGGGATTTCTGCCGGGTCCGTATGACCATCGCACCGCGCTCGACGAAGTCGTGCAGATGATGGGCGGGCTCGCGTACATGACCGGGCGGCCGGGCGATCCCCTGCGGGCGGGGGCCAGCGTCAACGACATCATGGGCGGCATGTTCGGCGCGATCGGGGCGATGGCCGCGCTGGCGCAACGCGAGCACACCGGCCGCGGCCAGGAAGTGCAGAGCGCGCTGTTCGAGAACAACGTGTTCCTGGTGGCGCAGCACATGATGCAGTTCGCCGTCACCGGCAAGCCGGCCGACCCGATGCCGGCGCGC
>JAJNBO010000370.1 GCA_021156245.1 Ramlibacter sp.
ATGCGACATGCTCGTGCTCGGCGCCGGTCCCGGCGGCTACTCCGCCGCGTTCCGCGCAGCGGACATCGGCATGAAGACGGTCATCGTCGAACGCTACGCCACGCTCGGTGGCGTCTGCCTCAACGTGGGCTGCATCCCGTCCAAGGCGCTGCTGCACGTCGCCTCCGTGATGGACGAAGTCAGCCACATGGACAAGCTGGGCATCAGCTTCGGCAAGCCGACCATCGACCGCGCGATGCTCAAGGCGCACAAGGACAAGGTGGTGGGCAAGCTCACTGGCGGCCTGTCGGCGATGGCCAAGATGCGCAAGGTGACCACCGTGCGCGGCGTCGGCACCTTCCTCGATGCGAATCACCTGGAAGTGCAGGAAACCACCGGCCAAGGCACCGAAGGCACCGGCAAGAAGCAGGTGATCCGCTTCCGCAACGCCATCATCGCCGCCGGCTCGCAGGCCGTGCGGCTGCCGTTCATGCCGCAGGACCCGCGCGTGGTGGATTCCACCGGTGCACTGGAACTGGCGACCGAGCCGAAGCGCATGCTGATCCTCGGCGGCGGCATCATCGGCCTGGAAATGGGCACGGTCTATTCCACGCTCGGCGCGCGGCTCGACGTGGTCGAAATGCTCGACGGCCTGATGCAGGGCGCCGACCGCGACCTCGTGCGCGTGTGGCAGAAGATGAACGCGCCGCGCTTCGACAACATCATGCTCAAGACCAAGACCGTCGGGGCCGAGGCGACGAAGGACGGGATCCTGGTGCGCTTCGAGGGCGAGCAGGCGCCGAAGGAGCCGCAGCTGTACGACCTGGTGCTGCAGGCGGTGGGCCGCAGTCCGAACGGCAAGAAGATCGGCGCGGAAAAGGCGGGCGTCGCCGTCACCGATCGCGGCTTCATCCCGGTCGACATCCAGATGCGCACCAATGTGCCGAACATCTTCGCGATCGGCGACATCGTCGGCCAGCCGATGCTGGCGCACAAGGCCGTGCATGAAGGGCACGTGGCCGCCGAAGCCGCCGCGGGCGAGAAGAGCGCCTTCAACGCCCGCGTGATCCCGAGCGTCGCCTATACGGACCCCGAGGTCGCCTGGGTGGGCCTCACGGAGGACCAGGCCAAGGCGCAGGGCATCGCCATCAAGAAGGGCCACTTCCCCTGGACGGCCTCCGGCCGCGCCATCGCCAACACGCGGGACGAAGGCTTCACCAAGCTGCTGTTCGACGCGCAGACCCATCGCATCCTGGGCGGCGGCATCGTCGGCACGCATGCGGGCGACATGATCGGCGAGGTGGCGCTGGCGATCGAGATGGGCGCCGACGAGGTGGACATCGGCAAGACCATCCACCCGCATCCCACGCTGGGCGAAAGCATCGGCATGGCGGCCGAGATCGCGCACGGGACCTGCACCGACGTTCCGCCACAGCGGAAGTAACGCCGCTCAGGGCGTGGTCGGCGCGACGGGCTCCTGCCGATGGACCACCCGGCGCGCGCCATCGAAGCGCGAAGCCCAGTAGCTCACGGTCATGTCCTCGACGCGCACCTGCGCGCCGGGCTTGGGTGAGTGGATGAACTTGTTGTCGCCGACGTAGATGCCCACGTGGCTGAAGGTGCGCCGCAGGGTGTTGAAGAACACCAGGTCGCCCGGCTGCAGTTCGCGCTTGTCGATCTTCTGGGTGGCCGCGGCCTGCTCGTTCGCGCGGCGGGGCAGCACGAAGCCCGCGGCCTGTTCGTAGATCGCCTTGACGAAGCCGCTGCAGTCGAAGCCGCCGCCGTCGACGGAGCTGCCGCCTCGCCGATACGGCACGCCCAGGAATCCCATCGCCGTGACCACCAGCTCCGAGGCCCGGTGCGCCATGTGGTTCGCACGTTCCGTGACCCGCTCGCCCATGATGTGGCGGGCTTCCTCCAGGCGGTCGACCAGGCGCTTTTCGGCCATGAAGCGGCCGACGTCCTCCTCGGCCGAAGTCGGCGGGGAGGCATGCGCACTGGCGGCGGCCAGCACGACGACGAGGCTGAGCCAGCGGGTCATGGACGCCGAGGGTAGTCGCCTGCTGAGCCAGCGGTCAAGTGAACAATGCATTCCAAGTTGTTGATTCGTATCGGGAATGCCGCATCGCGCCCGGGGTCCCCACGGCCTTGCCATTCGGGGAACAATGCGGTCACCATGCAAAGCAACCTGCGTTTCCAGCACCGGCGACTCTGTGGCCTGCTGGCATCACTCGCGACAACTATTATCACGTTGTTCGCCGCTCCCGGGGCGCAGGCGCAGCCCCTGCGGCCGCAAACCATCGCGTCCGGACTCGACCATCCGTGGGCGCTGGCCTTCCTGCCGGAGGGGCGGTTCCTCGTCACGGAGCGTCCCGGCCGCATGCGGGTCGTGGATGCGCAGGGCCGGGTTTCCGAGCCGCTCGCAGGCGTCCCGCGCGTGGCGGCTGGCGGGCAGGGCGGCCTGCTCGACCTGGTGCTCGACTCCGGCTTCACGGCCAACCGCACCCTCTACTTCTGCTACTCCGAGCCCGGTGCGGGCGGCAACAGCACCGCAATGGCTCGCGCACGGCTTTCGAACGACCTGCGGTCGCTGCAGGACGTCCAGGTGATCTTCAGTGCGAAGCCCAAGGTGGAGAGCCGGATGCACTTCGGCTGCCGCATCGTGGAGGCGCGCGACGGCACGCTGTTCCTGGCGCTGGGCGAACGCAACTCCCGCCGGGACGACGCCCAGGGCCTGGACACGCACCACGGCAAGGTCGTGAGGGTGAACAAGGATGGCGGCGTGCCGAAGGACAACCCCTTCGTCGGCCGTGCAGGCGCACTGCCGGAGACCTGGAGCTACGGCCACCGGAACACCCAGGCCGCGGCCATCGGCCCGGATGGCGCCCTCTGGGTCATCGAGCACGGCCCGCAAGGCGGCGACGAGATCAACATCGCGCAGCCCGGCCGCAACTACGGCTGGCCGGCGATTACGTACGGCGAGAACTACGGCGGCGGGAAGATGGGAGAGGGCACGCAGAAGGCCGGCATGGAGCAGCCGCTGCACTACTGGGTACCGTCGATCGCGCCTTCGGGCATGGCCTTCCTCACCAGCGACCGGTACGGCGCGGACCTGCGGGGCGACCTGTTCGTGGGTTCGCTGAAGTTCGGCTACCTGGACCGCATCGAGCTCGCCGGCGGCAAGGTGGCACGCGAACACAAGCTGCTGCAGGGCATAGGCCGCGTCCGCGACGTGCGCCAGGGACCCGACGGCCTGCTCTACCTCGTCACGGACGAGAACGACGGCAAACTGGTACGCGTGCTTCCGTAGGCCGGGTTGCGGCGCAGCCGCACCCCCGCATCTCAGGCCTTGACCAGGCCCTTGCGCACCGCATAGCGCGTGAGCGACGCGATGTCGTTCAGGCGTAGCCGCTCCATGATGCGGGCGCGGTGCACGTCCACCGTCTTCGGGCTCAGGCCGAGCTCGAAGGCGATCTCCTTGGCGGACTTGCCCTGCGCGATCAGGGTGAGGATCTCCACCTGGCGCTGCGTCAGTTCGTCGTCGACGGTGGGTTCGGAGGGCTGCAGCAGGCGTTGCGCCACCGCGGCGCTGAAGTAGCTGCCGGT
>JAJNBO010000019.1 GCA_021156245.1 Ramlibacter sp.
GAGCAGGAGCGCGCGGCCCTTGCCGGCGCCGAGGTCGACGAAGGTGAAGCGCGAGTAGTCGATGTCCAGCGCGCCCATGGCGCTGCTGAACTCCTCGGGGTCGGACGCGATGTGGGCCACGCCGTCCCGTGCGTCGCCGACGACGTCCAGCCTCTTCAGCTCGGTGATCCCGCCGGTCTCGACCCCCAGGCTGGCGTCGAATTCCGCGTCGACGACGTGCTTCTTCTTCACCCATTCGGGTTGCGGGCCGAGTGCGAGGGAGATCTGTTGGCGCAGGCGCTGCGCCGCCCGGGTCATGCGCCCGAGGCTTTCTTGTATTTCTTTCATCGCGGCGCAGTGTCCGGCAGGCGCCTTCCGTCCGCAATGGCTCTTTCGGACCCGTTTATATTGCCTACTCAGCCACCGGATCGGAATGAATGAAAGCACGCGAAGGCGCTGGCGGAGTTGTTCCGCATCCGGGACTTTCGCGACCGCGTGCGGGCCGCAGGATTCGAGTTGGGGGAGTTCACGGCCGAAGGGCCGGATGTCGTCACCTACGGGCTGATGCGGGGCGACAAGCAGTTCATCTGCCGCAAGCCGTAGGAGAAACTGGGGTGGCTGATGGGACTCGAACCCACGACAACAGGAATCACAATCCTGGACTCTACCAACTGAGCTACAGCCACCGTGAGCCGCCGATTATAGCGCGGCGGGTCAGTTCACCATCACCAGCTTGCCCTTGACCCCGCGCGATCCCATGTGCGCGTACGCCGCCTTCAGCTCGGCCATCGGCATCGTGCGGTCGATCACGGGCTTCACCTTGCCCTGCCCATACCAGTGGGCCAGCTCGCCCATCATCGCGGCGTTCGCCTTGGGTTCGCGCCGCGAGAAATCGCCCCAGAACACGCCCACGATGGATGCACCCTTCAGGAGCGCCAGGTTCAGGGGCAGGCTCGGGATGGGGCCCGCGGCGAAGCCGACGACGAGGTAGCGGCCGCGCCAGGCGATCGAGCGGAACGCCGGCTCGGCGAAATCGCCGCCCACCGGGTCGTAGATCACGTCGGGACCCTTGCCGTCGGTGGCGGCCTTGACCGCTTCGCGGAAGGCGTTGGGCACGGGATGCTGCGTGTAGTTGATGGTGGCGTCGGCGCCGATGGAGCGGCACAGCTCGCACTTCTCGTCGGTCGACGCGGCGGCAATCACGCGCGCTCCGGCCGCCTTGGCGATCTGGATCGCGGCCGTGCCGACGCCGCCCGCGGCGCCGAGCACCAGCACCGTCTCGCCCGCCTTCAATTGGGCGCGGTCGATGAGCGCGTGGTGCGAGGTCGCGTAGATCATGATGAAGGCGGCGGCATCCACGAACGGGAAGCCGGGCGGCAGCGGCATGCACAGTTTCGCCGGCGCGATCGTGTGCGTGCCGAAGCCTCCGGTGCCCGACAGGCAGGCCACGGGCTGGCCTGCCTTCAGGTTCGTGACGCCGTCGCCGACCGCGGCGACGACGCCCGCGTATTCGGAGCCGGGCACGAAGGGCAGCGGCGGCTTGAACTGGTACTTGTTCTGCACGATCAGAAGGTCGGGGAAGTTCAGGCTGGCGGCCTTGATCTCCACCAGCACCTCGCCGGCCTTCGGCTGCGGTGTCGGCAATTCCTTCCATTGCAGCGCGTCGACGCCGGTCGGGTTCTCGCAAAGCCAGGCATGCATGTCGTGTCTCCTTCGGGTGCGTGGATCATAGGGAAAGCGGGCGCGCCTGCGATGTCCCTGCGGCGACGCCCACCTACAATGGCCGCAAGATGAAGATCCTGCTCTCCAACGACGACGGCTACCAGGCGCCCGGCATCGTGGCGCTCTACGAGGCCATCCGCGACCTCGGCGACGTCGAGGTGGTCGCGCCGGAGCACAACAACAGCGCGAAGTCGAACGCACTGACGCTGAACGCGCCGCTGTACGTCAACGAGGCGGGCAACGGCTTCCGCTACGTGAACGGCACGCCGGCGGATTGCGTGCACATTGCACTGACCGGGCTGCTCGGCTACCGGCCGGACCTGGTGGTGAGCGGCATCAACAACGGCGCCAACATGGGCGACGACACCATCTATTCGGGCACCGTGGGCGCCGCGATGGAGGGCTACCTGTTCGGCGTCCCCGCGATCGCCTTCTCGCAGGTCGAGAAGGGTTGGGGGCACCTGGATGCGGCGGCGCGCAAGGCGCGCGAACTGGTGGAATACCTCATCGCGCACCATCGCACCGACGGCGCGCACTGGCTGCTGAACGTCAACATCCCGAACCGCACCCTGGAGGAGCTCAAGCCGTTCAAGGTGTGCCGCCTCGGCCGGCGGCATGCCGCGGAGAAGGTGATCTCGCAGACCAGCCCGCGCGGCGACACCATGTACTGGATCGGCGGCGCGGGAGCCGCCAAGGACGATGCGGAGGGGACGGACTTCCACGCATCGCTGCAGGGGCATCCCACCATCACGCCGCTGAAGGTGGACCTCACCGACCACGACGCGCTGCGCTACTGGGCGCAGTCGGCGGCGCAGTTCCCGCAGGCCGGGGGCGGCGCATGACGCGCAGGCCGGGGTTTCCCGCGCGCCTGGATCCTGCGGGCGCGCCTGCCGGGCGGCGCCCCGCAGCGGCTGCAGCGCCGGCGCGCGCCGCGCCCGCCGGCGTGGGGCTCGATTCGCAGGCCGTGCGCGCGCGCATGGTGCAGAAGCTCGCCGCGCAGGGCGTGGGCGATGCGCGCGTCCTGGCCGCGATGAACGCGGTGGAGCGCCATCGTTTCGTCGACAGCGCGCTGGTGAACCAGGCCTACGAGGACACCAGCCTGCCGATCGGCCTGGGCCAGACCATCTCCAAGCCGAACGTGGTGGCGCGCATGATCGAGCTGCTGCTGGGCGCGCGTGGAGCGTCCGGCGGCCGCCTCGGCCGCGTGCTCGAGATCGGCACCGGCTGCGGCTACCAGGCCGCAGTGCTGAGCCACGTGGCCGCGGAGGTTTACAGCATCGAGCGCCTGCGCGGCCTGCACGAGCGCGCGCGGGAGAACCTTCGCGCCTTCCGCCTGGCGAACGTGCACCTGCTGTTCGGGGACGGCATGGCGGGATTCGCGAAAGGCGCGCCCTACGCGGGCATCATCGCGGCGGCCGGCGGCGAGGCGGTGCCTGCGCAGTGGACCGATCAGCTTGCGGAGGGCGGGCGCATCGTCGCGCCGATGGTGATGCCGAACGGGCAGCAGGCCCTGGTGATCGTCGACAAGACCGCGGGTCGGCTCACCCAGGCCATCCTTGAGGGCGTTCACTTTGTCCCCCTAAAATCCGGCATTGCATGAGGACGATGACAATGGTTTTGCGCTCGCGCGCCGGTTCGTGGATGTGGCTCCTGCTCGCCGGCGCGATGCTGGCGGGGTGTGCCTCGCCGCGGCGCGTGCCCGCGCCGGTGGAAGACCGGGGCACCGTGCGTCCCGCGGTGACGGCGCCTGCGCCTGCGCCCGCGGCTCCTGTCGTGGCCTTGCCTGGCGCGGAGAATGCCGGCAAGCCCGGCTATTTCACGGTGCGCCCGGGTGACACCCTGATCCGCATCGCGCTGGAGACCGGCCAGAACTGGCGCGACGTCGCCCGCTGGAACAACATCGACAACCCGAACGTGATCGAAGTGGGCCAGGTGCTGCGCGTTGCGCCGCCGGGCTCGCTGCCTTCTGATCCGACCTATGTCGCGCGGCCCGCGCCTCCCCCGCCTCCGGCGCCCGCGGCATCGGCCGCGCTGCCGCCCGCGAGCGGTGCGGCCAGCGCGCCGGCGCGTCCCGCATCGGCCCCCGCCGTGACGGCGGCCCCGGCCCCGGCGCCCGCGCCGGGTCCTGCAACGCCGCCCGAAGACGAGATCGCATGGGCGTGGCCGATAGCCAATGGCCCGGTGCTCGCCGGCTTCGACGAGCAGAAGAACAAGGGAATCGACATCGGCGGCCGCGCCGGCGATGCCGTGCTCGCATCCGCCGACGGCAAGGTGGTCTATGCCGGTGCGGGGCTGCGCGGCTATGGCAACCTCATCATCCTGAAGCACAACAACACCTACCTCACGGCGTACGCGCACAACCAGATGCTGCTGGTGAGGGAGGACCAGTCGGTCCGCAAGGGCCAGAAGATCGCCGAGATGGGCTCCACGGACTCCGACCGCGTGAAGCTGCATTTCGAAATCCGCCGGCAAGGCAAGCCGGTCGACCCTGCAAGGTACCTGCCAGCGAGGTAGTGCATGAAGCGTCGCAACGGGACCGGATCCCCGACGCCCGAGGGCGCCGGCCCGGTCTCGGACAGCGCTGGCACGGATGAGCCGGCCATCCCGGCACCCGAGACCGCGCCCGAGGCGACGCTGCGCGAGTTCTCCTCCGAGCTGGCCGGCGAGAGCACCGATACGCTCACGCTGTACCTGCGCGACGTGCGGCGCACCACGCTGTTCACCCCCCAGGAGGAATTCGAAACCGCCACGCGCGCGCGGGCGGGCGACTTCGCAGCGCGCCAGTCGATGATCGAGCACAACCTGCGGCTCGTGGTGAGCATCGCCAAGGCCTATCTCGGACGCGGCGTGCCGCTGTCGGACCTGATCGAGGAAGGCAATCTCGGGCTGATGCACGCCATCGACAAGTTCGAGCCGGAACGCGGCTTCCGCTTCTCCACGTATGCGACGTGGTGGATCCGGCAGTCGGTGGAGCGCGCGGTGATGAACCAGGGCCGCGTGATCCGCCTGCCGGTGCACGTGGTGCGCGAGCTGCAGCAGGTGCTGCGGGCACGGCGCACCCTCGAGAACGATCCCGCCTTCCTGGCGCAGCGCAACGGCGATCGGGAGGGCGTGCGGGTCGAGGACATCGCGGCCCTGATCGGGCGCGATCCCCAGGAGGTGGCGCAGCTGCTTGCGATGGCCGAATCGCCGAAGTCGCTGGATGCGGTGGTCGATCGCTCCGACGACGAGCACACGCTGGGCGAGTTCGTGGCCGATGAACTGGCGCCGGATCCGACGGGCGTGACGCAAGACCACGAGGTCGAGCGCCTGCTGGCCGGCTGGATCGGCACGCTGTCGAACCGCGAGCGGGAAGTGCTGGAAGGGCGCTTCGGCCTGCACCACCGCGACCCGGAAACGCTGGAAGTCCTGAGCGACCGCCTGGGCCTCACGCGCGAGCGTGTGCGGCAGATCCAGAACGAGGCCCTGACCAAGTTGAAGCGCCAGATGGCCCGCAGCGGCGTGGACCGCGAGGCACTGTTCTGAAATCTTCGTCATTCCCGCGAAGGCGGGACTCCAGGGCTTTCCTGCGTCGCTGGTAAAGTCCCCGCATGCCCTGGCCTGTCCTTGTTTTTGACATCGAATCGATCCCCGACGTCGCTGGTTTGCGCGCCCTGCGCAATGCTCCGGCCGACGCGACAGACGCCGAGGTCTACGCGCAGTGGGTGCAGGAGCGCAAGGACAACGGGCAGAGCGACTTCATGCCGCACTACCTGCAGCGGGTGCTGGTGATCTCCTGCGTGTTCCGCAACGCCGAAGGGCTGCGCGTGCACTCCTTCGTGGACCGCGACGACGCCAGCGAAGGCAAGGTCATCCAGAATTTCTTCAGCGCCGTGGACAAGCACGTTCCGCAGCTGGTGAGCTGGAACGGCGGGGGCTTCGACCTGCCCGTGCTGAACTACCGCGGCTTGCGGCACGGCGTGAACGCCGACCGCTACTGGTGCATGGGCGAGGGCGGCGGGCCGGACGACCGTGAGTTCAAGTGGAACAACTACATCGGCCGGTACCACATGCGGCACCTGGACCTGATGGACCTGATGGCGATGTACCAGCCCCGCGCCAATGCGCCGCTGGATGCCCTGGCGAAGCTGTGCGGCTTTCCCGGCAAGCTCGGCATGGATGGCTCGCAGGTGTATTCCGCCTATCTCGATGGCAAGCTGGAGGACATCCGCCGGTACTGCGAGACGGACGTGCTGAACACTTACCTGCTGTATTGCCGCTTCCAGAAGATGCGCTGCGGCTTCACCGAAGCCGAGTACGCGCAGGAGATCGATTTCGTGAAGCACTCCCTCGGCGAGCTGTCTTCGGCGGAGCCGCACTGGAAGGAATACCTGCAGGCGTGGCGGTGAGCCGCAGGCGAACGTAGGTTGGCGGTGAGCGCGACAGCCGGACCCCGGCGCCCGCCTGAGACAATCCTCCCATGACAGAGAAAGAGTCGCCGCCCGCGCACCCCCAGGGCTGGCTGGAAATCGAATCGCTCGACATCGAGGCGCAGGGCGTCGCCCGCCGCCCCGACGGCAAGGTCGTCTTCATCGATGGCGCGCTGCCCGGCGAATGGGTGACGGCCAACGTCCACCGCAAGAAGAACAACTGGGAAGCGGCCTCGCTGGTCGCGGTGCATCGCGAGTCGGCGCAGCGCGTGCGGCCGCGCTGCCCCCACTTCGGGCTGCACGAGGGCGCCTGCGGCGGCTGCAAGATGCAGCACCTGCACGTCGGCGCGCAGGTCGCGATCAAGCAGCGCGTGCTGGAGGACAACCTCTGGCATCTCGGCAAGGTCCGCGCCGGCACCATGCTGCCCGCCATCCACGGCCCCGACTGGGGCTATCGCTGGCGCGCCCGCTTCAGCGTGCGCCACGTGCGCAAGAAGGGCGCCGTGCTGGTCGGCTTCCACGAGCGCAAGAGCCGCTACGTCGCCGACATCCGCGAGTGCCACGTCGTGCCGAAGCACGTGAGCGACCTGCTGCTGCCGCTGCGCGGCCTGATCGGCTCCATGGACGCCATCGAGACCTGCCCGCAGGTCGAGCTGGCCTGCGGCGACCGCGTCACCGCACTGGTGCTGCGGCACCTGGAGCCGCTCAGCGCGGGCGACCTGGACAAGCTGCGGGCATTCGCGCGCGACCATGCGGACGCCGGCGTGCAGTGGTGGCTGCAGCCCAAGGGACCGGACACGGTCCGCCTGCTCGATGAGGGCGGCGAGGAGCTGTCGTACGCGCTGCCGGAATTCGGCATCACGATGCCGTTCCGCCCCACGGACTTCACCCAGGTCAACCCGCACATCAACCGCGTGCTGGTCGAACGGGCGGTGCGCCTGCTCGATGCCGGGCGTGGCGAACGGGTGATCGACTGGTTCTGCGGCCTCGGCAACTTCACGCTGCCCATCGCGACGCGCGCGGGGGAAGTGCTGGGGATCGAAGGCAGCGAGGCGCTGGTGGCGCGTTCGCGCGAGAACCTGGCGCGCAACCAGGCCGGCCGTGGCCAGCCGCTGGCGCCGACGCGCTTCGAAGCCCGCAACCTGTTCGAGATGACGCCGCAGCAGCTGGTGGCCGACGACAGCGCACAGCGCTGGCTGGTGGACCCGCCGCGCGAGGGCGCCTTCGCGCTGGCCAAGGCGCTCGCGGACCTGCACCAGGACCCCTCGCTGCGTGGCTCCTGGACGCCGCCGCGCCGCATCGTCTACGTCAGCTGCAATCCGGCCACCCTGGCGCGCGACGCGGGGCTGCTGGTGCACCAGGCTGGCTACACCTGCACCAGCGCCGGAGTGGTCAACATGTTCCCGCACACCGCGCACGTGGAGTCCATCGCCGTCTTCGACCTGGCGCCGGCATGAAAAAGGGGCCCCGAGGGGCCCCCTTCCGCTGGAGCGCGAACGCTCAGTCGTCGCCGGACGTGATGCCCAGGATGATCAGCAGGCTCTGGAACACATTGAAGATGCTCAGGTACACCCCCAGCGTGGCGGTGATGTAGTTCGTTTCGCCGCCGTCGATGATGCGCTTCAGGTCGTACAGCATGAACAGGCTGAACACGCCGATCGCCAGCGTGCTGATCACCAGCATGCCGATGCTGGAGCCGACGAACACGTTGATGATGGCGCCGACCATGATCACCAGCGCCCCGACGAACAGCCACTTGCCCATGCCGGACAGGTCACGCTTGATCACGCTGGACAAGCTGGCCATCACGAAGAAGATCGCCGCGGTGCCGCCGAAGGCCGTCATCACGATGCCGGAGCCGCCCTTCATCCCGAGGATCGTCGCCAGCAGCCGCGACAGCATCAGCCCCATGAAGAAGGTGAAGGCGAGCAGCACGCCGACCCCGGCGGCGGAATCCTTGGTCTTCTGGATCGCGTACATGAAGCCGAACGCGCCGCCGAGGAAGACGATCAGGCCCAATCCGCCGGTCAGGGAGCGTGTGATGCCGGTGGACACGCCCAGCCAGGCCCCCAGCACGGTGGGGATCATGCTGAGCGCCAGCAGCCAATAGGTGTTGCGCAGGACCTTGTTGCGTTCCGCGACGGTCGCAGTGGTGCCGTACCCGTAGGACGGGGCGGTCTGGATCGGATCTGCCATGTGAAGCCTCCTTTGCCTGGTTGGCTATTGGATGAGCGCATTCTAGGAGGGTTCCCGCCGCCGTGCGCAAAGTGCCCGGCCGCAGCGGCTATGCTCGCCGCTTTCCCTCCACTCGAACCGCTTTTTCCATGAAAACCACAGTTGCCCTCGAACTGGCCGATGTCAAGGCCATCGCCGCCGCCGCCGAAGCGGAAGCTTCCGCCAACGGATGGGCGGTGAGCATCGCGATCGTCGACGCCGGCGGGCACCTCCTGTGGCTGCAGCGGCTGGATCGCGCAGCGCCCATCTCCGCGCAGATCGCGCCCGCCAAGGCCCATACCGCGGCCCTGGGACAGCGGGAAAGCCGCGTCTACGAGGAGATGATCAACGGCGGCCGGGTCTCGTTCCTGAGCGCGCCGGGCCTCGACGGCCTGCTCGAAGGCGGCGTACCGATCCTCAAGGACGGCATGTGCATCGGCGCCGTCGGCGTCAGCGGCGTCAAGTCGACCGAGGATGCGCAGATCGCGCGCGCGGGCATAGCGGCGCTGAAGATCTAGTCCCGTCATCCCCCGCGGAGGCGGGAACGACCTGTGATCTCACTTGGTGAGGATGAGCTTCCCCAGCCGCGTGGACTGCAGGCGATACACCTCGCCGTTGTGCACGATCTCCACCAGGCGGGCGCCGCGCAGGAGTTCCTCGCTGGGCACGGGCGTGCGGCGGCAGGTGTCCGGTGCGGTCTCGGGGCGCTGCACGGGCGCGGGCGTGTAGTGTGGTTGCGGATTTCTCATCGCGGCTCCGGCTCGGTGACGAATCCGATCTTGCGCAGCCCGGAGCGCTGCGCGGCGGCCAGCGCCTGCGCCACCTTCTCGTAGCGCGCCTCCTTGTCGCCACGCAGGTGCAGCTCCGGCTGCGGGTTCAGCGCCGCCGCCGCCTGCAGGCGGGGCTCCAGGTCGGCTTCGGGAACCTGCTGCTCGTTCCAGAAGTAGCGCCCCTGTGCATCGACCGACAGGCGCACGGTTTGGGGCTTGGTGTCCTGGGGCGTGCTGCTCGCGCGCGGCAGGTCGATGTTGACGGCGTGCTTCATCACCGGCACGGTGATGATGAAGATGATCAGCAGCACCAGCATGACGTCGACGAGCGGCGTCATGTTGATCTCGTTCATCACGTCGTCGGTGTCGTCCTGGGTGCCGAACGCCATGTCAGCCCCCCTTCTTCATCGGCACCACCTTGGTCAGGCTGCCGCTGGCGACACGGGCGCCGGTGACGAAGTAGGCGTGCAGGTCGTGGGCGAAGCGGTTCAGCTTGTTCAGCACCCCCTTGTTGCCGCGCACCAGTGCGTTGTAGCCGAGCACCGCGGGGATGGCGACGGCCAGGCCCAGCGCGGTCATGATCAGCGCCTCGCCGATCGGCCCCGCCACCTTGTCGATGGTGGCCTGGCCCGCGGAGCTGATGGACAGCAGCGCGTGGTAGATGCCCCAGACGGTGCCGAAGAGGCCGATGAAGGGCGCGGTGGATCCCACGGAAGCCAGCACGGCCAGGCCGGACTGCATGCGGGCGGTGGACTCGTCGATGGAGTTGCGCAGCGCGCGCGTCAGCCACTCGCTGGCGCCGAGGGAGTCGTGCAGCTGCTCCTGCGCGTTGTGGTGGGCCGCCGCCTCGCGGCCTTCGAGCGCCAGCGCGCGGAACGGATTCGACGCGTCAGGCCCCAGCTTGCTCAGGCCGTCGGCGAAGTCGGGGGCGTGCCAGAAGCTTTCGATGCGGCGCGCCTGGCCCATGAAGCGGCGCAGGTCCAGCGCCTTCACCAGGATCACCATCCACGACGCGACCGACATGCCCACCAGCAGCACGGCGACGAAGCGGGTGACGAAGTCGCCCTGCATCCAGACATGGGCCAGCCCGAAATCGTTGTTGTTCATTGCGTTTCTTCCTCGGTTCAATCCAGCACGAAATTCAGCGGCACGTCGAACCACATGGTCTCCGGCACTCCGCCGCGCTTGCCCGGCACGTAGCGCCACTTCCGAACGGCCTCCAGCGCGGCGCGATCCAGCCGCTCGTAGCCGCTGGACTGCTTGACCTGGGCATCGAGGGCGGTGCCTTGCGCGCTGATCTGCACGCGCAGCACCACCTTGCCCTGTTCGCGCAGCCGCCGGCTGGCCGCGGGATACGGCGGCTGCGGGTTCTGCAGGTAGTCCGCATTGGTCGACGGCAGTTCCACGGCCGGCGGCGGGGGCGCGGGCACGGGGGCCGGCGCCGGCGCGGCGGCCACGGGCGCGGTGATGGGCGGCGCCGGCGGCTGCGGCTCGGCGACCCCGACGGGGGCTTGCGGCGCGGGCGCCGGTGACGGGGTGGCGACCGGCATCGGCGCCGGCGCGGGGACGGGCGCAGGGCGCGGACGCGGCTGCACCACGGGTCGCGGCTTCGGCGGCGGAGGCGGCGCGGGGGCCGGCGGGGGAGGCGCGGGTGGAGGTGGCGCGGGTGGCGTGACCTGCACGGGGGCGGGCGGCGTGACCACGGAGGCCAGGATCTCCACCGGCACCACCACCTCGACGGCGCGACGCAGCAGGCCGGCTTGCAGCGCCCACAGGGCTGCGGCATGCAGCACGAGCACGCCGCCGGCGACGAGCACATTGCGGGGAAGGGTGGGCACGCGAGGCGTGGAGGGAGCGAAGTTGCTCATTGTCCGGGAGGCTCGCGCTCAGCGGCCCTTGCAGGCCCACCAGGTGGCGCCGACGACGAGGATCAGGCCGCAGCCGACGGCGAAGGGGCCCATGCCTTGCTCTCCCGGATGGAAGGAGCGAGCTGGACCACGGCGGTTTCCTGGCGCAGCGCGGCCACGGCATGGCCCCCGCCGCACTGGGCCACCACTTCGCGTGCCGTGCATTCGCACTGGCCGCACTGGGTGGCGACGCCGAGTTCGAACTGGATGTCGTCGAAGCTCATGCCGGCCCGGGCGTGACGGGCGATATCGCGGTCGGAGACGCGGCGGCAGACGCAGACGATCATGGCAGTCGGGTTGGCTGGCTGTTGATGGTGTCGAAGTATAAATGCGAATCCTTCGCATTTGCAATACCCCGGCGACCCGAAGTGCCAGATTTACAAGTCCGGCGGACGCTTGCCCTGCCGGCTCGACCCCTGCCGCGCAGGCTTAGCTGGGTTCGCCCATCTGCGATTGCAGGTAGTTCTGGAGGCCGACCTTGGCGAGCAGGTCGAGCTGGGTTTCCAGGTAGTCGATGTGTTCTTCGGTGTCTTCGAGGATGCGCTCGAGGATCTCCCGGGAGATGTAGTCGCGCACGGCCTCGCAGTGGGCGATACCCACCTTCACGGTGGCCTGGGCGCCGCGTTCGCTCTGAAGGTCGGCGTTCAGGATTTCCGGCACGTCCTCGCCGACCATCAGCTTGCCCAGGTCCTGCAGGTTCGGCAGCGCGTCGAGGAACAGGATGCGCTCCATCAGCTTGTCGGCGTGCTTCATCTCGCCGATGGATTCCTCGTATTCCTTTTTGGCCAGGCGGTCGAAGCCCCAGTGCTTGAGGATCCGGTAGTGCAGGAAGTACTGGTTGGTCGCGGTCAGCTCGTTCTTGAGTTGCGCCTGCAGGTGCTGGATGACTTGGGGATCGCCTTGCATGTTCTTCTTTCGTGGCTTCGGGGGATGGCGGCGATTGTCTCGCTTTTCGCCGCCACCAGAGTCGAAGTCCCCACGCAGGCGTGCAGCCTGCACCTGAGAAGCGTTCGTGTTCGCGTTAGCTGCGGATCAGGTGGTCGAACGCTCCGAGCGCCGCCTTCGCGCCGTCGCCGGCCGCGATGATGATCTGCTTGAACGGCACCGTCGTGCAGTCACCCGCCGCGAACACGCCCGGCATCGAGGTCTCGCCACGCGGGCCCACCACGATCTCGCCGTGCCTGGAGAGCTCCAGCGTGCCCTTCAGCCATTCGGTGTTGGGCACCAGTCCGATCTGCACGAACACGCCTTCCAGGTCCACGCGCTTTTCCTCGCCGCTGGCGCGGTCCTTGTAGGTCAGGCCGTCGACCTTCTCGGTGCCGGTGATGGCCGTGGTCTGCGCGTTGGTGATCACGGTCACGTTCGGCAGCGTCTGCAACTTGGCCTGCAGCACGGCGTCCGCGCGCAACCTGGTGTCGTATTCGACCAGTGTCACGTGCGTCACGATGCCAGCCAGGTCGATCGCCGCTTCGACGCCGGAGTTGCCGCCGCCGATGACCGCCACGCGCTTGCCCTTGTAGAGGGGGCCGTCGCAGTGCGGGCAATAGGCCACGCCCTTGTTCTTGAGCTCCTTCTCGCCGGGCACGTTGATGTTGCGCCAGCGCGCGCCCGTGGTGAGGATGACGCTCTTCGCCTTGAGCGACGCGCCGTTCTCCAGCTCCACCTCGATCAGCTCGCCCGCCTTCAACGCCTTGGCCCGCTGCAGGTTCATGATGTCCACGTCGTACGTGCGCACGTGCTCTTCCAGCGCCAGAGCGAACTTGGGTCCCTCGGTCTCCTTGACGGAGACGAAGTTCTCGATGCCCAGCGTGTCCAGCACCTGGCCGCCGAAGCGTTCCGACGCAACGCCGGTGCGGATGCCCTTGCGCGCGGCGTACACGGCTGCCGCGGCGCCCGCAGGGCCGCCGCCGACGATCAGCACGTCGTAGGGGTCCTTCGCGGCGATCTTCTTCGCCTCGCGCGCGGCGCCTGCGGTGTCGATCTTCGCCACGATCTCCTCCAGGCTCATGCGGCCGGAGTCGAAGAAGGTGCCGTTCAGGAACACGGTCGGCACGCCCATGATCTGGCGT
>JAJNBO010000371.1 GCA_021156245.1 Ramlibacter sp.
CGACAAGGCCGAGATCCTCGCCCAGGCGCTGCCGTACATCCGCAAGTTCCATGGCAAGACCATGGTCATCAAGTACGGCGGCAACGCCATGACCGACCCGGAGTTGCAGGCCGACTTCGCCGAGGACGTGGTGCTGCTCAAGCTGGTGGGCATCAACCCGGTGGTGGTGCACGGCGGCGGCCCCCAGATCGAGCAGGCGCTCAATCGCCTGGGCAAGAAGGGCGAGTTCATCCAGGGCATGCGCGTCACCGATGCCGAGACGATGGAAGTCGTCGAATGGGTGCTGGCCGGCGAGGTGCAGCAGGACATCGTGGGCTTCATCCACAAGGCGGGCGGCCAGGCCGTGGGCCTGACCGGACGCGACGGCGGGTTGATCCGCGCGCGCAAGCTGAAGATGATCGACGCCAAGGACCCGAGCAAGGAGCACGACGTCGGCCAGGTCGGCGACATCGTGGAGATCAACCCGGGCGTGGTTCGCGCCCTGCTCGAGGACAACTTCATCCCTGTCGTCAGCCCCATCGGCTTCGGCGACGAGAACGAGAGCTACAACATCAACGCCGACGTCGTGGCGAGCAAGCTGGCCGAGGTGCTGAAGGCCGAGAAGCTCGTGCTGCTGACCAACACCCCGGGCGTGCTGGACAAGGCGGGCAAGCTGCTCACCGACCTGTCGTCCAGGGAGATCGACGCGCTGTTCGCCGACGGCACCATCTCGGGCGGCATGCTGCCCAAGATCGCCGGCGCGCTGGACGCGGCGAAGTCCGGCGTGAACGCGGTGCACATCATCGACGGCCGCGTGCCGCACGTGATGCTGCTGGAGATCCTCACGGATCAAGCGTACGGGACGATGATCCGCTCCAACTGACATGCGTTTATTGTTGGTTGAAGATGATGTGATGGTCGCCAGCGGCATCAAGCTGGGGCTGTCCAATGCCGGGTACGCGGTGGACTGGGTCGGCAGCGGCGAGCGCGCCGAGGAAGTGCTGCGCACCGAGGTGTTCGACGCGGCCATCATCGACATCGGCCTGCCGAACATGGACGGCCTGGAGCTGACGCGCCGCCTGCGCCGCCCGGAGATGGCGAGCCAGCACATGCCGGTGCTGATCCTCACCGCGCGCGACGCGCTGCACGACCGCGTGCAGGGCCTCGACCTCGGCGCCGACGACTACATGATCAAGCCCTTCGAGCTGCCCGAGCTGCTGGCGCGCCTGCGCGCACTGCTGCGGCGCTCGCAAGCGGCGACGTCGGCCGTGCTCTCGTTCGGCCCGATCGAGCTGGACACGGCGAACCGGCGCGCCAGCGCGCAGCGCAGCGGGCAGTCCATCCCGATCGAACTCGGCCCGCGCGAGTGGACGGTAATGGAGTACCTCCTGATCAATGCGCCCAAGCCGGCCAGCAAGGACAAGCTGCTGCAGGCGCTGACGGGTTGGGACAAGGAAATCACGCCGAACGCGGTGGAGGTGTACATCTCGCGCCTGCGCGGCAAGCTGGAGCCGCACGGCGTGGCGCTGCGCTCGATCCGCGGCTTCGGCTACCGCCTCGAGCTGCGCCCCGCCGAGGGCGAGTGAAGCTCTCCTTCCTGCCGCAGGCGCGCACCCGCCGCAGCGGGGTGCTGGGCATGACCTCGGGGTTGCGGCGCCGGCTGGTGGTGATGCTGATCATCCCGCTGATCCTGCTGGCGATCCTGAACGCCTGGCTCGACTACCGCTCCGCCGGCAACGTGGCCTTGCAGCAGGACCAGCACCTGCTGGCGCTCGTGCCGCTGGTGGCCGACTCGGTGATCGGCGAGATCGACGGCCGGCCGCTGCTGCTGATGGCGCCGCCGGTCGAGGAGTTCCTCAAGGACCGGCCGCGGTCCGCCGGCTACGCCATCCTGGACGTCGATGGCAAGGTGCTCGCGGGTGAGGAGTGGCTGGGTGGCGGCCTGCCGCCGACCGACGCCGCGCCCGAGGTGCACAGCGAGGAATACGGCGGCGCGACCTGGCGCATCGTGCGGCAGCGGCAGCAGACCGTGCTGGGCGAGGTGGTGATCGCCGTGGGCGACGGTTCGGACCCGCGCCAGCAGTGGGCGAGCTCCATCCTCTACAAGGTGCTGCTGCCCAACCTGGTGCTGATCGCGCTGGCCGCCTTCGCGGTCGGGTGGGCCGTGGAGCGCGCGCTCAAGCCGCTGCTGGCGCTGAAGGAGGCCGTGGAGCGGCGCTCGCCGCGCGACCTGAGCGCCATCGACACCGCGTCGTCGCCGGAGGAGGTGCGGCCGCTGGTGGACTCCCTCAATCGCCTGTTCGGCCTGGTCAACGCGCAGGCCGAAAGCCAGCGGCGCTTCGTGGCGGATGCCGCGCACCAGCTGCGCACGCCCCTCGCGGGGCTGCAGGCGCAGGTGGAAGCCTGGGCCCAGGCCGCGAGCGCGCGCCCGGCCAGGGAAACGCTGGCCTTGCCGACCGACCAGGTCGTCAAGCTGCGCAACGCCACGCGGCGCACGTCGCAGCTCGCCAACCAGCTGCTCGCGCTGTCGCGGGCCGACGCGCGCGGCATGCATTCGCAGCCGGAGCAGCGCGTGGACCTCAAGGCGCTGTGCGAAGACTGCCTGGAAAGCCATCTCGATGCCGCGACCGCGAAAGGCATCGACCTCGGCCTGGACGTGGAGCGGGCGCACGTGATGGGACACGACTGGCTGCTGCGCGAGCTGCTGGCCAACCTGGTCGACAACGCCATCAAGTACTGCCACGAAGGCGGCACCGTCACCATCCGCTGCGGTCGCCGCGACGGTGTCGCCGTGCTCGAAGTCGAGGACGACGGGCCCGGCGTCGCGCCGGCGGAGCTGCCGCGGATCCTGGAGCGCTTCTACCGCGTGCAGGGCACCCTGGGCGAGGGCAATGGGCTTGGGCTGGCCATCGCAGAAGAAATCGCGCGTGTGCACCGCACGCACCTCCAGCTGCAACCGGGCGCCGCCGGACGTGGCTTGAAAGTCACACTCGTCTTCCCGGGGTGAGCACGTACTGGCGCCGGGCGGGCTTTTGGCGCGGATGGGCTGGCGGGAACCCACGGCTGGGTATGCGAGAATGAACCGCAACCGCTGACCTGCAACCCATGACGCACGCCGAGCTCGACTCCCCCGAACCCACACCCGGCAGCGACAGCCCCGCCGCGGTGCGCAAGCGGCCCAAGCCGGGCGAGCGGCGCGTGCAGATCCTGCAGGCGCTGGCGACGATGCTGGAGCAGCCGGGCGCCGAGCGCATCACCACCGCGGCGCTGGCCGCGCGGCTGGACGTCAGCGAGGCGGCTCTGTACCGCCACTTCGCCAGCAAGGCGCAGATGTTCGAGGGCCTGATCGAATTCATCGAGCAGAGCGTCTTCACCCTGATCAACCAGATCGCCGAGCGCGAGCCGGCCGGCCCCGCCCAGGCCGGGCGCATCGTGGCCATGCTGATCCAGTTCGCCGAGAAGAATCCCGGCATGACCCGCGTCATGGTGGGCGACGCCCTGGTGTTCGAGAACGAGCGCCTGCAGCAGCGCATGAACCAGTTCTTCGACAAGGTGGAATCGTCGCTGAAGCAGTGCCTGCGCGCCAGCTCGGACGGC
>JAJNBO010000020.1 GCA_021156245.1 Ramlibacter sp.
CTGGAGGTGCTGCAGCACCCCGGCGTGCTGGTCGCCAGCGGCTTCATGCTGTTCGCCGAGTTCTTCGCGGACAAGATCCCCTTCGTCGACTCGATGTGGGATGCGGTGCATACCGTCATCCGCATCCCCGCCGGCGCGGCGCTCGCTGCCGGTGCGCTGGGTGCGGACAGCCAGGCGATGGGCTGGATCGCGGCGATCCTGGGCGGCAGCCTGGCCGCCACGAGTCACGCGACCAAGATGACGACGCGGGCGGCGGTGAACACCTCGCCCGAACCGTTCTCGAACGTGGCCGTGTCGCTGGCCGAGGACGGCCTGGTGGTGTTCATGCTGTGGCTGGCGGCGACGCATCCGGTCGCGTTCGCCGTGGCGCTGATCATCAGCATCGTGCTGGCCGTGGTCCTGCTGGTCGTGCTGGTGAAGTTCCTGCGCACCGTGGTGCGCGGAGTCGGTGGTTTCTTCAAGGGGCGGCCATTGCCGCGGGAGCTGGGCTGATGTTCAAGAAGATCCTGATCGCCAACCGCGGCGAGATCGCCTGCCGGGTCGCGGCGACGGCACGCCGCATGGCGATCCAGACGGTCGCGGTGTACTCCGACGCCGACGCGCGCGCCAAGCACGTCGAGGCATGCGACGAAGCCGTGCACATCGGCGGCAGCGCGCCCAAGGACAGCTACCTGCGCTGGGAACGCATCATCGAGGCGGCCCGCGCGACGGGCGCGCAGGCGATCCATCCCGGCTACGGCTTCCTCAGCGAGAACGAGGCCTTCGCCGCAGCCTGCGCCGAAGCAGGGCTGGTGTTCATCGGCCCGCCCGCGTCCGCCATCCAGGCGATGGGGCTGAAGGCGGAGTCCAAGCAGCTGATGGAAAGGGCGGGCGTCCCGCTGGTGCCGGGCTATCACGGCGCGAACCAGGACCCGGAACTGCTCAAGCGCGAAGCGGACCGCATCGGCTACCCCGTGCTGATCAAGGCCAGCGCGGGCGGGGGCGGCAAGGGAATGCGCGCGGTGGAGAAGGCTCAAGACTTCGCGGCGGCCCTGGCCTCCTGCCAGCGCGAGGCCCGCAACAGCTTCGGCGACGAGGCGGTGCTGGTGGAGAAATACGTCACCCGGCCACGCCACATCGAGATCCAGGTGTTCGGCGACACGCAGGGCAATTGCGTTTACCTGTTCGAGCGCGACTGCTCCGTGCAGCGCCGCCACCAGAAGGTGCTGGAGGAGGCGCCGGCGCCGGGCATGACCGAGGCATTGCGCAAGCGCATGGGCGAAGCGGCGGTGGCGGCGGCGCGTGCGGTGAACTACGTTGGCGCCGGTACGGTGGAGTTCATCGTGGAGCAGCGCGGCGCGGAGATGAACTTCTTCTTCATGGAGATGAACACGCGGCTGCAGGTGGAGCACCCCGTGACCGAAGCGATCACGGGCCTCGACCTGGTGGAGTGGCAGCTGCGGGTGGCCTCGGGCGAACCGCTGCCGCTGAAGCAGGCCGACCTGCGCATCCAGGGCCACGCGATCGAGGCGCGCATCTGCGCCGAGAACCCCGACAACAACTTCCTGCCCGCGACGGGCACGCTGCATGTG
This sequence comes from Ramlibacter sp., assembly GCA_021156245.1. Lineage (GTDB taxonomy): Bacteria > Pseudomonadota > Gammaproteobacteria > Burkholderiales > Burkholderiaceae_C > Ramlibacter. The sequence goes on from JAJNBO010000020.1 coordinate 1,572, forward strand.
TACCGCAAGCCGCGGGCATCGGCGTTCGAGCGCGCGGCGGTGCGGGTGGACGACGGCGTGCGCGAAGGCGACGCCATTTCGCCTTTCTACGACTCCATGATCGCCAAGCTGATCGTGCATGGAGCGACGCGCGACGAGGCGCTGGCGCGGCTGGACGAGGCGCTCGCCGCGACGCACATCGTGGGCCTCAGCACCAATGTGCAGTTCCTGCGGAACGTGGTGAAGAGCCGGTCCTTCTCGGAGGCCGACCTGGACACCGCGCTGATCCCGCGCGAGGCCTCCGCGCTGTTCCACCAGCAACCCGTCGGCCTGGAACTGGCGGCCGCGGCGGCCGTGGCGAAGACCTTGCGCGACGAGCAGGGCCAGGCCGGGGACGACCCCTTCAGCCGCCGCGACGGCTGGCGCTCGCATGGGGTGGCGCTGCGCCGCTTCGAGTTCGATTTCGGCGGCGAACGCCGCAAGGCGGAACTGACCACGCTGCGCGATGGCTCCCTCGTGCTCGCCGTTGGCGGCGAGCCGGCCACCCTGGCCTTCCGCGGCGCCGGCGATGCGATCGAGCTGCAGTACGGCAATCGGCGCACGCGTGCGGTGGTCTACAGCCAGGGCGAAACGGATTTCGTGTTCACGGGCGCCGGCGCCGCGCAGATCGTGTCCATCGACCTGCTGGCGCACGCCGGCGATGCGGCCGCCGAGGGCGGGCGCCTCACCGCGCCGATGCCCGGCAAGGTGGTGTCCTTCTCCGTCAAGGCGGGCGACAAGGTGAGCAAGGGGCAGGCGCTGGCGGTGATGGAAGCCATGAAGATGGAGCACACCATCGCGGCGCCATCCGATGGGACGGTGGCGGAGTTGTTGTACGCGCCCGGCGACCAGGTGGCCGAGGGCGCGGAGTTGTTGGCGGAGGCGGGGATCCAGGGCTCCCGCATGGAAGGTGGAAGCCCTGGATTCCCGCCTACGCGGGAATGACGAAGCTCCTATTGCTCCAGCCTCGAAGCTCCCGCTTCCAGAACCTCGCGGCTGGCATCGAGCGGTGTCCATCCGCGCCGTCCCGCACAATATCGACATGCGCATCACCGTCTGCTGTTCCGACACCAAGACCGCTCCCTGGATCGAGGGCCTGCGGGCGGCGTTGCCCGGCGCGGTCGTGGAGGAATGGCGCCCCGGCGCGCCGCAGGCCGACCACGCGATGGTCTGGGCGCCGCCGCAGCGGTTCCTGGATGAGCAGCCGGGCCTCAAGGGCATCTTCAACATCGGGGCGGGCGTCGACGCCTTGATGAGGCTCACGCTGCCCCGCGACGCGGTCGTCGTGCGGCTGGACGACGCAGGGATGTCCGTGCAGATGGCGGAATTCGTCTGCCACGCGGTGGTCCGCCACTTCCGCGAACTCGACGCCTACGAGCGCGACGCGGCGCAGGGCAGGTGGGGCTTCCGCAAGCCGCGGCTGCGCGCGGAATTCCCCGTGGGCGTGATGGGCCTGGGCGTGCTCGGCGCGCGGGTCGCGCAGGCCCTGGCAGCCTTCGAGTTCCCGGTGCTGGGCTGGAGCCGCAGCCCGAAGGACGTCGCCGGCGTGCGCTGCTTCTCGGGCGAGGTCGGATTCAACGACTTCCTCGCATCCACCCGCGTGCTGGTGAACCTGCTGCCGCTGACGCCCGACACCGAGGACCTCCTGGACCGCGACACGCTGGGACGGCTGCAGCCGGGCGGCTACCTCGTCAACGTCGCACGAGGCGCCCACCTCGTGGAGGCGGACCTGCTGGCCTTGCTGGACAGCGGCCACCTCGCGGGTGCGGCGCTGGACGTCTTTCGCACGGAGCCGCTGCCGGCGGAACACCCGTTCTGGCGGCATCCGAAAATCACGGTCACGCCGCACACGTCCGCCCGCACCTTGCGCGAGGAAAGCGTGGCGCAGATTGCCCGCAAGATCGCCGCACTGGAGAACGGAGAACCTATTGCCGGCGTGGTTGACCGCCAGCGAGGATACTGAAGCCATGAAACTACCCAGCAAAGTGAAGCTCGTCGACGTCGGCCCCCGCGACGGCTTGCAGAACGAGAAGGAGCCGGTGCCGGCCGCCGTGAAGATCGAGCTGGTGCACCGCCTGCAGGACGCCGGGCTGAAGGAGATCGAAGTCACCAGCTTCGTGTCTCCCAAATGGGTGCCGCAGATGGCGGACGCCGCCGAGGTGATGGCTGGCATCCGCCGCCAGCCGGGCGTGCGCTACTCCGTCCTCACGCCCAACATGAAGGGCTTCGAAGCTGCCGTCGCATCGCGCCCCGATGAAGTGGTGGTGTTCGGCGCCGCCAGCGAAGCCTTCAGCCAGCGCAACATCAACTGCTCCATCGCCGAAAGCATGGAGCGCTTCGCGCCCGTGGTCGAGGCCGCGCGCGCCAAGGGCATCTACGTGCGCGGCGCGATCTCCGTCGCGGTGGGCTGCCCGTACCAGGGCGAAGTCAGCCCGGAAGGCGTGGAACTGGTGGCCCGGCTGATGAAGCAGATCGGCGTTCAGCACTGCGGCGTGGCCGACACCGTCGGCGTTGGCACCCCGCGCAAGGTGCAGGCGGCGATGGAAGCGGCCCTGAAGCACTACGACATCGACGACGTCTCCGGCCACTTCCACGACACCTATGGCCAGGCGCTGGTGAACACCATGGCCTGCCTGGAAATGGGCATCTGGCAATACGACTCGTCCGTCGCGGGGCTGGGCGGATGCCCGTACGCGAAGGGCGCGACCGGCAACGTGGCCACCGAAGACGTCGTCTACATGCTGCATGGCATGGGGATAGACACCGGCATCGATCTCGACAAGCTGATCGACGCGGGCAAGTACATCAGCGACTTCCTGGGCCGCAAGCCGAACTCGCGCGCGTCGACGGCCTTGCTGACCAAGAGGGCGGCATGAGTGGGGGAGCCCCGGATTCCCGCCTGCGCGGGAATGACGGCGACCTGCCCGAAGGCGTGCAGCGCGTCGCCAAGATGCTGCAGGACCAGGGCCATCCGCACCTGCCGGTGATGCTGGACGATGCGGCGCGCACCGCGCAGCAGGCGGCCGACGCGCTGGGCATCCAGGTGGGGCAGATCGCCAAGAGCATCATCTTCCGCCGCAAGGCCGACGATGCGGCCGTCCTGGTGATCACCTCGGGCGATCGCCGGGTCGACGAGAAGAAGGTGGATGCGATCGTCGGCAAGACCGGCCGCGCGGACGCGGACTTCGTCAAGGGCAAGACCGGCTTCTCCATTGGCGGCGTCTCGCCCGTCGCGCATGCGGTGGCGCCGGTCACGCTGATCGACCGCGAGCTCTTTCGCTTCGACGAGATCTGGGCCGCCGCGGGGCATCCCCACGGTGTGTTCAAGCTGCGGCCGCAGGACCTGGAGCGCCTCACCGGCGCGCCGGTGGCCGACGTGGTGCAGCCGCCGGCCGGATGAATTCCGCGCGCGAGTTGCTGCTGGAGAGCGCCCGCGAGCTGGCAGGCGCGGCGCACGTGCCGTCCCCGTGCATTTCCGTCTGCCGGATGGACGCGGCCACCGGCTGGTGCGAAGGCTGCTATCGCACGCTGGACGAGATCGCGGGCTGGGGCATGATGGCCGACGAAGACAAGCGCGCCGTCTGGCGGGAACTGGTGCGGCGCGCGGAGCAGCCATGAAGCACATCACCTTCACCTTCGACTTCATCTCTCCTTATGCGTACCTGGCTTTCGAGAAGCTGCCCGAGGCTCTCAAGGGCCTGAGCTACGCCGTGGACTACCGGCCGGTGCTGTTCGCGGCTTTCCTCAAGCATCACGGACAGCTCGGGCCCGCGGAAATCCCGCCCAAGCGCGACTGGACCTACCGCCAGGTCCTGTGGCTCGCGCATGCCAACGGCATCCCGATGCGCATGCCCGCGGCACATCCTTTCAATCCCCTGGGGCTGCTGCGGCTGGCGGTGGCTTGCGGCGACGCCGGCCTGGTGAACCGGCACGTTGCCGAGACGCTGTTCCGCCACGCCTGGCGCGGCGGCGCGGACGCAGCTGACGCGACCCGCCTGGCCGAAGCGCAGGCGCAATTGCAGCCGAAGAGGGATCCGTCGAGCGACGCCGTGAAGGCGGAACTGAAGGCGAACACCGATGGGGCCATCGCACGGGGATTGTTCGGGGTGCCCACCTGCGAGGTGGACGGCAAGGCCTTCTGGGGCTTCGACGGCCTCGCCATGCTGCGCGCGTATCTGGAAGGGGATGCGTTCTTTGCGTCGGGCGCGTGGGAGCAGGCCGCCGCGGTGCCCGCGGGGCAGACACGCCGCTAGTGCGGGTTTGCCCTGAGTTTGTCAGGCGCGATTAAGTTTCGCGTCAGAGCCGGGTCAGAGCACCCGGCCACAATCCGGGCCAGGAGACAGACACCATGTGGAAAATTGCCCTCGGCTTCGTCGTGTTCGCGGCCATCTCGCTCTTCGTCATCTTCAAGGCGGGCGACAAGGTGGACATGAGCGGCGAGAAGCACGGTACCGAGGCGATCGCGCCGACCGGCGCCGCCTCCGGCGCCAAGCACTGACGTGATGGCGCGGCGCCACGCGGCGTTTGATGCGCCGCCACGGCTGGGCTAGACTCGTCGCGTGCCGCCCCGGCCTTTCCAGCTCACACGCTACTTCACGACGACCAGCCTGGTCGCGTTCTGCGTTCTGGGCGCGGCGCTGTTCTTCCTGCAGCAGGGCGAGGAGAAGTTCTTCGCCCGCACCCAGTCCGACCAGGCCGCCTTCTTCGCCAAGGTGCAGGGCGATCTCCTGCAGGAACAGAAGGACAATGCCCGCGCGAGCCTGGTCGCGGTGCACGAAGCGGGACACATCAACCTCACCCGGGTGTTCGCCAACGCCCTGTGGACCTCGCACCTGCAGCCGCTGGTCACGCAGGCCCAGGCCGTGACGTTCGCGCAATGCCGCCTGCCGAAGGACGCCCCGGCCGAAGCGCGCCAGGCGTGCCTGGCCAAGGTGCGCAGCCAGGTGAACGCGCTGCCCGCCTTCGCCAAGGTCGACGGCCCGGTGCGCAGCCTGATGCGGACCACCAGCGTCTTCAAGATCAAGGTGTACGACGTGCGCGGCCTCACCGTGTACTCGTCGGAGGCCGTGCAGGTGGGAGAGGACAAGGCGGACAACGCCGGCTGGAAGGCCGCCATGGCCGGCAAGGTGGCGAGCGAGCTCGTGCACCGCAACCAGTTCAGCGCTTTCGAGGGCGTGGTGAAGGACCGCGACCTGATCCAGAGCTACATCCCCATGCCCGGCCCGGGCGGCGGCGTGGCCGGCGTGTTCGAGATCTACTCCGACGTGACGCCGCTGCTGCAGCAGCTCGAGAGCGCCAGCGCGCGCAGCGCCGCCGCCACGGCCCGCCAACGGGACCGCATGCAGGCCGCCGCCGCCGGCAACCAGGAGGCGGTGGAGTCCGCGTCCAACAAGTTGTTCGTGACCGTGCTGGTGCTGCTCGGCCTCACGTATGCCGCCCTGCTGTTCTTCGTGCGCCGGGGCCAGCGGGTGATCGACCAGGAATCGCGGGCACGCGCGCAGGCGGCCGAGCGCGAGCAGGAATGGCACCGGGAGAAGATGGGGACCATCGGTGCGATGGCGGCGAACATCTCGCACGAGGTGGGCAACCCGCTGGCCATCATCGCGGGGCTGGCGAGGGAGATCCAGCAGTGGCGCGAGCAGCGCCACATCAAGCCGGAATTCGCCCGCATGATCGTGGAGCAGACGGCGCGCATCTCGGCGCTGACCAAGCGCATCGGCGACTTCGCGCAACCGGGGCGGGACACGCTGCAGCTGCTGGACGTGAACGACCAGGTGCGGGCGGTGAGCGACTTCCTCGGCTTCGACCGCCGCTTCCACGGCACGCCCATCGAGCTGCGCCTGGGCGGCGGCCTGCCCGCAGCCCACGGCGTGCCGGACCACCTGACCGAGGTGCTGATGGACCTGCTGCAGGCGCTGGAGCACGCGTGCGACGACTGCCGCACGCCGACGGCGCGCCTGGTGGTGGAGACGTCCTATCTGGAAAGCGTGGTGACCATCCGCATGAGCGGCTTCTGCGGCTACGGCCGCGAGCGCTGCGAGTTCCCGGCGAACGACCCGCGCGTGGAGGCGGCGCGACAGCTGATGGAAACCATGGGCGGGCACATCGAGGCCGCGGGGCCGGCCGTCGAAGTGCACCTCATGTGCGCGATGCCCGACACCGCGCCGGAGCCGGAAACGGACGACGCGGTCAGCGCTTGAACTTGCCGTCGCTGCCGATGATCGACAGGTCGGCGAAATCCAGGCCGGTGTGGTCGGTGCTGCTGAAGCTGACCTCCAGGCCGCCGATGTCGTACTTGTTCAGCGTCTCCAGCGCGGCGATCAGCTTCGCGCGCGTCGGGTTGGGTCCCGCGCGGCGCAGGCCTTCGACCAGCACCTTGGCGGCGGCGTAGCCTTCCAGCATCGCCGTGCTCAGCTCGACGTTCTTCTCCTTCGCCAGGCCCATCGCTTCCTTCACGAGCCCGTAGGCAATGGAGCGCTCCGCGGGGAAGACCTGGGTGACGATCACCCCGCGGGCGGAATCTCCCAGGCTCTTCACGAAGCCGGAGGACGCGTTGTTCGACAGCGTCACCACTTGCGCGGCGGAGTTGGCGGCCCGCAAGGCCTTCACGCCGTCGGCGACCGCGTTGCCGGACGCAATCCACACCACCGCCTGCGCTTCCTTGCCGGTGATCTCGGGAATCATCTTCGCGTAGTCGGGCTTCAGCCGGTCGGCCTTGATGACCGTCAGGGGCTCGAAGCCCGCCTTCTCGAAGCCCTTGCGCGCGCCCTCCAGGCCGTCGGTGCCGAAGGAGTCGTCCGCATACACCACGGCGATGCGGCGGATGCCCAGCGTGTGCAGGTGCGACACCGCCTTCTCCGCCTCGCGCTGGTAGGTGGCGCGCACGTTGAAGACGTACTTGTTGACGGGCCGGTGCAGCACCATCGCGCCGGTGGAGGGGGCGATCATCGGGACGCCGTGCGTCTCGAGCAGCGGCAGGATGGCGACGCTGTGGGGGGTGCCGCGCACCAGGAAGAGCGCGGTGACGTTCCTCTGTTCGATCAGCACCTTGGCGTTCTCGGCCGCGATCTTGGCGTCGAACTTGTCGTCCATGGAGACCAGGTCGATCTTCTGGCCATGGACGCCGCCCTTGGCGTTGACGCTGTCGATCCAGAGCATGGCGCCCTGGGTGGTTTCCTTGACGCCGGCGGCGACGATGCCGGTGATGCCGGCGGTCTGGCCGACCAGGATCTGGCCGTGCGCACAAAGGCACGCGACGGCGGCGGCGAGCGCCACGAGTTGCTTCTTCACGATTTGTGTCTCCCCGGCTGCTCAACACGGCGGCCTGTGACGAAGTGTAGTTAGCCCAGCCGTTCGGATTTGTTCACACTTGTGACAGCAGGCGTGCGGGCAACACTTCGCGGAAGAATGGCACGAGCCCGTTGATGCGCTGCACGGCCTGCGCCTGGCAGTGCTGCACGGAAACCACCTGGAAGACCGCGTCGCGCAGCAGCCAGAGCTCCGGCGCGCATTCGGCGGTGTGCAGCCGCCAGCGCAGCCGATCGACCTCGAACCCCTCGCAGTCCTCCAGCACGGCGAGCAGCTGGCGGCGAACCGCTTCGACACCGGCGGCCGGGGCGCGGAACTGCCATTCGAACGGGCGGCTCGGGAGCCAGGTACTCCACGCAGACATGGGCGTCGGGCAGGGGATGGGACCTGAACCTTCGCCGCGCGGTTGAGCAGGCTTTGTAGGACAACTGCCATATCCGTGGTAGGACAAGGGTATGCCCCGACCCGACGACCGGCTTGGCAAGCGATCCCTAGAATATCCGGCCTTGTTTCCAGAAGGCCTCCATGTCCCAGGGATCGATCCGCATCCGCGGCGCCAGACAGCACAACCTCAAGAACCTCGACCTCGATCTCCACACCGGTGAGTTGACGGTGGTAACCGGCCCCAGCGGGTCGGGCAAGTCCAGCCTGGTGTTCGATACCTTGTATGCGGAAGGCCAGCGCCGCTACGTGGAGACGTTCTCCGCGTACGCCCGCCAGTTCCTGGAACGCATGGACAAGCCGGCGGTGGACCGCGTCGAAGGCGTGCCCCCGGCCATCGCCATCGACCAGACCAACCCCGTGCGTTCGTCGCGCTCCACCGTGGGCACGATGACGGAGCTGAACGACCACCTGAAGCTGCTGTTCGCGCGTGCGGCCCAGTTGTTCGACCGGCAGACGGCATTGCAGGTGCGCCACGACTCGCCGGAAACCATCTACGAACAGCTGATGGAGCGCACGCGTGTGGGCGACCCGCGGCTGGTCGTCACCTTCCCCGTGGAACTGCCGGGCGGCACGTCGCCGGAGGAGATCGAGCAGTGGCTGGCCGCCAGCGGCTTCACGCGCGTGCAGGCGGAGCGCGAGGTCGCCACGCCGACCGGGCCCCGCAAGATCCTCGACGTGGTGGCGGACCGCTTCCGCATCCAGGGCGTGGAGAAGGTGCGCGCGATCGAGGCGATCGAAGTGGCGCTGAAGCGCGGCTCGGGGCGCCTTGCGGTCTACGTGACGGGCGAAGCCCGTCATCCCCGCGAAGGCGGGGACCCAGGGCTTTCAGAACTCGCCGCGAGCGGCGAGTCCGATGCGGGCGCCCTGGATTCACGCCTGCGCGGGAATGACGAGACTGTCTGGAAATTCTCGACCGGCCTGCACTGCCCCGACAGCGACATCCGCTACGGCGACCCGGTGCCGTCCAAGTTCTCGTTCAACTCGCCCGTGGGCGCGTGCGACACCTGCCGCGGCTTCGGCCGCGTGATCGGGGTCGACTACAACCTGGTGATCCCGAACGACAAGCTGACGCTGCGCGCCGGCGCGATCAAGACCTTCCAGACGCCGGCCTGGTCGGAGTCGCAGGACGACATGATGCGGCACGCGGAGTCCGCCGGCATCCCGCGCGACACGCCCTGGTACAAGCTCACGCCCGAGCAGCAGCACTGGGTGATCCATGGGGCGCCGAACTACCGCGAAGGCAACTGGAACCGCCAGTGGTACGGCGTCAAGCGCTTCTTCGAGTACCTCGAAAGCAAGGCGTACAAGATGCACATCCGCGTGCTGCTGTCCAAGTACCGCAGCTACACGCCCTGCGAGGTGTGCGCCGGCGCCCGCCTGAAGACCGAGCCGCTGCTGTGGCGCCTGGGCAGCAAGGAAGATGCGGACGCGGTGCTCGAGCCCGAGAAGCGCTTCCTGCCCGTGGGCGTGCAGTGGTCGCGCGCGCAACTCGAGGCGCTGCCCGGCCTGACCCTGCACGACCTGATGATGCTGCCGATCGAGCGGCTGCGACGCTTCTTCGAGCGGGTCGAGCCGGAGGCCGAAGCGCACGCGGGCGGGGGTGAACTGCAGGCGCTGAAGCTGCTGTTCGAGGAGATCAACACGCGGCTGAAGTACCTGGTGGACGTCGGCATCGGCTACCTGACGCTGGACCGCCAGAGCCGCACGCTGTCGGGCGGCGAAGTGCAACGGATCAACCTGACCACGGCGCTGGGCACGTCGCTGGTGAACACGCTGTTCGTGCTGGACGAGCCGAGCATCGGCCTGCATCCGCGCGACATGAGCCGGATCACGCAGGCCATGCACCGGCTGCGCGATGCGGGCAACACGCTGGTGGTGGTGGAGCACGACCCGGCCGTGATGGTTGCGGCGGACCGCGTGATCGATATGGGGCCGGGGCCGGGCGAGAAGGGCGGGCAGATCGTCTTCGACGGCACGGTGAACGAGCTGCGCAACGCCGACACGCTGACGGGCGCCTACCTGGGCGCGCGCAAGCACGTGGGCATGGGCTTCAAGCGCGCCGTCACGGAGTCGACGCCGCGCCTGGTGCTGGAGGGCGCGCGCGAGCACAATCTGCAGGACCTGAGCGTCGAGATCCCGCTGCAGCGGATGGTGGTGGTCACCGGCGTTTCGGGCTCGGGCAAGTCCAGCCTGGTGCAGGACATCCTGGCGCCGGCGCTGCTGCGGCACTTCGGGCGCGCCACCGAATCGGCGGGCGCGCATGACCGCTTGCTGGGCGCGGATCACCTGTCGGACGTGGTGTTCGTGGACCAGTCGCCGATCGGCAAGACGGCGCGCTCCAATCCCGTGAGCTACGTCGGCGCATGGGATTCGATCCGCGAGATCTTCGCGACCTCCCCGTTGTCGCGGCAGCGCGGCTACACCGGATCGAAGTTCAGCTTCAACTCCGGCGACGGCCGCTGCCCCACCTGCGGCGGCTCCGGCTACGAGCACGTCGAGATGCAGTTCCTGTCCGACGTGTACCTGCGCTGCCCGGACTGCGACGGCAAGCGCTATCGCCCCGAGATCCTGGAAGTCACGATCGAGCGGCAGCCGGTAGGCGCGCTGCAGCCGCGCAAGCTGAACGTGGCCGACGTGCTGGACCTCACGGTCAGCGAGGCGGCCGCGCTGTTCGCCAACGACCGCGACGTGATCCGCGCCCTGCAGCCCATCGTCGACGTCGGCCTGGAGTACGTGAAGCTCGGGCAGCCGGTGCCGACGTTGTCGGGCGGCGAGTCGCAACGCCTGAAGCTCGCCGGCTTCCTGGCGGACGCAGCGAAGTCCTCCACGCACACCCGGCAGGGCGTCGCGAAGAAGGGCACGCTGTTCCTGTTCGACGAACCGACGACGGGCCTGCACTTCGACGACATCGCCAAGCTGATGCGCGCCCTGCGCAAATTGCTGGAAGCCGGCAACTCGCTGGTCGTCATCGAGCACAACCTGGACGTGATCCGCGCGGCCGACTGGCTGGTGGACCTGGGTCCGGAAGGCGGCGACGGCGGCGGCCTGCTGGTGGCCGAAGGACCACCGGAGGAAGTGAAGCTGCATCCCACCTCGCACACCGCGAAGGCGCTGCGGGAGTACGACGGCACGCTGGGCATCGCCTCGGAGATGCTGCCGCAGTTGCGCCGGACCGAAGCGAAACGCCCCAACGCCATCCAGATCGTCAACGCCAAGGAGCACAACCTCAAGAGCCTGAGCGTCGACATCCCGCATGGCAAGTTCAGCGTGATCACCGGCGTGTCGGGATCCGGCAAGTCGACGCTGGCCTTCGACATCCTGTTCAACGAGGGACAGCGCCGCTACCTCGAGTCGCTCAACGCCTATGCGCGCTCGATCGTGCAGCCAGCGGGCCGGCCGGAGGTGGACGCCGTGTACGGCATCCCGCCGACGGTGGCCATCGAACAGCGGCTGTCGCGCGGCGGCCGCAAGTCGACCGTCGGCACGACCACGGAGGTGTGGCACTTCCTGCGGCTGCTGTACGTGAAGCTTGGCGTGCAGCACTGCGTCAACGAGGGGGCCGAAGTGCGGCCGCAGAATCCCGACACCATCGTGGCGCAGATCATGAAGCGCTACAAGGGACAGCACATCGGCCTGCTCGCGCCGCTGGTGACCAACCGCAAAGGCGTGTACACGGAACTGGCCGACTGGGCGCGGCCGCGTGGCTACACGCACCTGCGCGTCGACGGCAATTTCCTGCCCACCACGGGTTTTCCGCGCATCGACCGGTTCAAGGAACACACCATCGAGCTGCCGGTGTGCGACCTGGACATCACGGCCGCCAACGAGGCGCTGCTGCGCGAGAAGCTCGCGATCGCGCTGGAGCACGGCAAGGGCATCGTCCACGTGCTGGCGCCGCTCGACGGCCTGCGCACGGCCTTCAGCGCCGGCCTCGCCAGGCACGACGGCATCGGCAAGGTGGAAGTCTTCTCGACGCTGCGCGCCTGCCCGGTGTGCGCCACCAGCTACCCCGAGCTGGACCCGCGCCTGTTCTCGTACAACAGCAAGCACGGCTGGTGCCCGGACTGCGTGGGCACGGGCGTGAAGCTCACGCGCGAGCAGCGCAAGGCCTTCGACGACACCGTGGTGGCCGCCGAGGACAAGGGCCGCGAACAGACGTTCGCGGAGCCCGAGGTCGAAGACGTCTCCGACGAGGCATGTTCCACCTGCCACGGCAGCCGCCTGAACGCGCAGGCGCGCGCAGTGCGCTTCGACAAGACCGGCATCGCCGACATCGCCGCCCTGTCGGTGCACGACGTGCGCCGCTGGGTGGAGAGCCTGCAGCTGGCCGACGTGCTGAGCGTGCGCGAGCAGGGCATCTCGCGCGACCTGATCCCCGAGATCAAGTCGCGGCTGGAGTTCCTCGAGGAAGTGGGGCTCGGCTACCTGACGCTGGACCGCGGCGCGCCAACCCTGTCGGGTGGCGAGGCGCAGCGCATCCGGCTGGCCGCGCAGCTCGGCTCCAACCTGCAGGGCGTCTGCTACGTGCTCGACGAGCCCACGATCGGCCTGCATGCGCGGGACAACCAAATCCTGCTGGACGCGCTGCACAAGCTGGGGAGCAAGGGCAACACGCTGGTGGTGGTGGAGCACGACGAGGACACGATCCGGCGTGCGGACCACATCATCGACATCGGCCCCAGCGCGGGCAAGCGCGGTGGCCGCGTGGTGGCGCAAGGCACGGCCGCGCAGGTCACGGACGTGGAGGAGTCGCTGACCGGCCGCTACCTGCTGCACGCGATGCAGCACCCCTTGAAGCCGCGCCGGCTGGTGGACGCGATGCACGACCGGGAGCCGGTGGGCATCCCCGTGACGGAAACACCCCTTCCCGTGGTCAAGGGCAAGAAGCCGCGTTCGCTCCTGGCGCAGATGGCTTCCAAATTGTCGATTCCCCTCGACGGTGGGGGCGCTTCCGCGCCCAGCAACTTCCTTCGCCTCAAGGGCGCCGACCTCCACAACCTCCGCGACGTCGACGTCGACGTTCCGCTGAAGCGCCTGGTGGTGGTCACCGGTGTGTCCGGCTCCGGCAAATCCACGCTTGCGCGCGACGTGCTGCTGCACAACGTGCAGGCGGTCGTCCAGCAGCGCTACACCAAGGCCGGCCGCGATGCGGATGCCGCGGGCAAGCGGGCCAGGTGGGTCGGGTGCAAGTCGCTGTCCGGTTATGAGTCCATCGACCGCGTGCTCGAGGTCGACCAGACGCCGATCGGCAAGACCCCGCGATCCTGCCCCGCAACCTACATCGGCTTCTGGGACACCATCCGCAAGCTGTTCGCGGACACGCTGGAAGCGCGGGCGCGTGGCTACGGACCCGGCCGCTTCTCCTTCAATACCGGCGAGGGCCGTTGCCCGCTGTGCGAAGGCCAGGGCGTGCGCACCATCGCCATGAGCTTCCTGCCGGACGTGAAGGTTCCGTGCGAGGCCTGCCATGGGGCCCGCTTCAATCCCGAGACGCTCGCGGTCACCTGGCGCGGCAAGAGCATCGGCGACGTGCTGCAGATGGAAGTGGACGAGGCCGTCGAGTTCTTCTCCACCATGCAGAACATCAGCCATCCGCTGCAGCTGCTGCGCGACGTGGGACTCGGCTATCTCACCCTGGGGCAGCCATCGCCCACCTTGTCGGGCGGCGAGGCCCAGCGCATCAAGCTGGTGACGGAGCTGTCGAAGGTGCGCGACGACGTCACGCGGCGCGGGCAGAAGGCGCCGCACACGCTGTACGTGCTGGACGAACCCACGGTGGGCCTTCACATGGCGGACGTGGAGAAGCTGATCCGCGTGCTGCACCGCCTGGTGGACGGCGGGCACAGCGTGGTGGTGATCGAGCACGACCTGGACGTCATCGCCGAGGCCGACTGGATCATCGACCTGGGCCCGGACGGCGGCTCCGCCGGCGGCAAGGTGGTGGCGGCCGCGCCGCCGGAGGATGTGGTGGCGCGGGGGACGCATACGGGCAAGGTGCTCGGACCCGTGCTGGCG
>JAJNBO010000372.1 GCA_021156245.1 Ramlibacter sp.
TCTGTAAGTCATAAGGTGCATGGCAAGCTGTGAAAGAACTGGAGATGTTCCCTCAACGCGCTACCCCCCCAGGTGGGAGTAAACCCTTTGTAAAGATAAATGGGAGATAGATGCAGTGAACACGAAGGTTCGTGATTTCCGCACGGCTTTCCTGGCTCGGCGGGCGCCCTTGCTGCGGCGCAGCGAGTCCATCGGTTTCGGGCAAAAGCGTTTCGACTTGGCATGCTAACGATCGAGGCGTAGTCTGGCTGCCGGCCTGCGGGCCCGACGGTCGCATTTCCGGACCGCGCAACGAAGGAGACAACACTCATGGCCAAGATCCTCATCCTGGGAGCCTCGTACGGCTCCCTGCTGGCGTCCAAGCTCTTGTATGCGGGGCACGAAGTGAAGCTCGTGTGCCTGCCGGCGGAAGCCGACCTGATCAATGCCGAGGGCTTTCGCGTGCGGATGCCCGTGCGCGGCCGGGCCGAACCGGTGGAGATCGACTCCCGCAAGCTGCCCGGCCAGGTGTCCGCCGGCGGCACCGGCGACGTCAACCCTGCGGACTACGACCTCGTCGGCCTCGCGATGCAGGAGCCGCAGTACCGCTCGCCCGGCGTGCGGGAGCTGCTGTCCGCAGTGGCGAAGTCGAAGGTGCCCTGCATGTCCATCATGAACATGCCGCCGCTGCCTTACCTGCGCCGCATCCCGGGCCTCGACGCCAACGCGCTGAAGGCCGCCTATACCGACGCGAGCGTCTGGGACGACTTCGACCCGGCACTGCTCACGCTGTGCAGTCCCGACCCGCAGGCGATCCGGCCGCCGGAGGAGAAGGTGAACGTCCTGCACGTGACGCTGCCGACCAACTTCAAGGTCGCCCGCTTCAACAACGCGAAGCACACGGGGTTGCTGCGCGCTCTGGAGAAGGACGTCGACGCCGTGCGCTTCGCGGCCCCGGAAGGCCCGATCGAGCTGCCGGTGAAGCTGCGCGTCTCCGATTCCATCTTCGTGCCGCTGGCCAAGTGGTCGATGCTGCTGGCGGGCAACTACCGCTGCGTGACCGCGGACGGCATGCGCACGGCGCAGGAAGCGGTGCACACGGACATCGCGGAATCCAAGTCGGTCTATGACTTCGTCTACGACGTCTGCCTTCGCCTGGGCGCCCATCCCGAGGACCTCGTGCCGTTCGAGAAGTACGCCGCCGCCGCGCAGAGCCTCACGCGGCCGGCGTCCGCCGCACGCGCCCTGCAGAACGGCGCGACGAACATCGAACGGGCCGACAAGCTGGTGCAGCTGGTCGCGCGCCAGCTCGGCCTGCGCCATCCGGTGATCGACCGTGGCGTCGACCTGGTGGACACCCGGCTGCACGCCAATCGCGAGAAGGCAGCGAAGAAGTAGCATCTCCGTTTTCCTTGCAGGAGACGGACCCATGACCCAGCCGGTGCAGACCGTGGCCGGCGTGCTGATGCAGGCACGCCGCGACAACCAGGCCGCGGACGCGGCGTCGCTGGAGCAGCTGCTGCAGTCGCCCGCCGACGCCTATGCCGTGCAGGAGCAGGTGGGGCGGGATTCGGGCTGGTTCACCGACGGCGTGCCGCGCCACTGGAAGTCCGGCGGGCCGTCGCGCGCCGCGCCGCTCACGCACGCTCCGCTGCCGCCAGCCAATGTCTGGGCGAGCCCCGCGGATGCGAGCCGCAGCCACTTCAACTGGCGGCTGATCGAAGCCGAAGTGGCGCTGCGCCTGGCGCGCGACGTGTCCCCCGCGGATGCCGCGAAGCTGTCCCACGAAGAGGCCGGCGCGCTGGTGGACGGCATGACCGTCTCGCTCGAAATCGTCGACTCGCGCTGGCGCCAGTTCCCGGATGCGCCCGCACTGCTGAAGCTGGCCGACCAGCAGTCGCACGGTGCGCTGGTGCTGGGCGCCTGGCGTCCCTACGCGGCGCGCGACTGGGGCCAGCAAAGCTGCGTCGTGCACATCGGCGCGCGCGCGCCGCAATCGTTCCGCGGCACCCATTCCCTGCTGGAGCCGGCGTGGCTGCTGCCGATCTGGCTGCAGCACGCGACCCGGCGCGGCGAGACGGTGCGCCGCGGCACCGTCGTGACCACCGGCACCTGGTGCGGCATGCTCGAGGCGCAGCGCGGCGACAAGGTGCGGGCGGTGTTCGAGGGCGTGGGCGAGGCGGAAGTGCAGTTGTGATCTGACGTCATCCCCGCGCAGGTGGGAATGACGAGAACGGGTCAGGCCGCCAGCGCCAGCGGCGCGCCCGTCCGCGTACGCGGGCGCAACGCGAGCCTCTCCGCCTGCAGCACCACCGCCAGCCCGTCCATGCCGCCGCGGCGCGCGGATTCCAGCAGAGTGAGGTCCAGCACGTCGCGCTGCGCGTGGCTGCCGCCGAAGCGATGCGCGCCGCTGCGCACGCGGCGCAGCAGCTGCACGCACACGGCGTGCTTGCCCTGCGCGAAGGCCTGCATGGCGCGCGCGGCGGCCGAACCGACGGCCTGCGTGAAGTGCGCATTGTCCTCGTCGCGCTGGATCGCGGCCGCCTGCGCATGCAGCACGTCCTGCTGCGCGGCCTCGCGGCCGGCCATGGCGAAGGCCATCATCATGTGCATGTCGCTGAAGGCCAGCAGTCCGGGCCGGCCATGGACCTGCCATGCATCCGCCACCGCCTCCCAGCGGTTGCCGACGTCCACGCCCCGCAGCTGCAGCCGCCACAGCATGGCCGACGCGTCCACCAGGTCCAGCATCAGGTTCGATCCCGTGGCGATGGCCTGGTCGTACAGCCGCAGCACCTCGTCGATGCGCCCCAGCTCCAGCTGGAACAGCGCCAGGTGCCACCAGTTGTGCACGGCCAGGAAGCTGCCTTCCGACCACGTGGCGGCATTCGGCGCCAGCCACGCGACGCCGGCGGTCGGCTCGTTGCGCATCTCCAGCACGTGGGCGACGGCGTGCCAGCCCCAGCTGTCGTGCGGCTCGAGCTCCACGCACAGGCGGCCCTGGCGCTCGGCCTGTGCGTAGTCGCCCGTCTCTTCCAGCCCGAAGGCATGCATGCCGAGCAGCGCGTGGTAGCCGGGCAGGCTGCGCTGCCAGGACGGAAGCGCGCGGGCGATGCGGTCGCGCAGCATGCGGGCGTCGCCGGTGAAGAAGTCGACCTGGTGCCCGGCCTGCAGCGCCAGCAGGTCGCGCGGGTACAGGATGCTCAGGTCTTCCAGCACCCGGCCGGCTTCGTACCAGTGGCCGTGCGCCACCAGCCGTGCGGCCTGCAGGTGCATGCGCTCGCGGTCGCTGGATGGCAGGGCTGCGGCAGCGTCGCAGCAGGCGCGCGCGACGGCGATGCCCGCCGGCTCGGTGCCCAGCAGGTACAGCCAGGCCTTGAACAGGTGCGCCATGGTCATGGCGGGGCTGGCCTCCAGTGCCTGTTCGACCAGGGCAGCGGGATCGCCGGTGAAGCAGCGGAACTGGTCGAGGGCGGCCTGGTAAGGGGCCAGGCTGGCGGGGGTGGTGCCGGAGAGGGCCAGGCCGAGATCGTCTTTCATGGGAAGCATTCCTTGGGTGTTTGCAGGGGACGGCGCAGTGTCCGGCGCG
>JAJNBO010000373.1 GCA_021156245.1 Ramlibacter sp.
TGTCCAGCCGCCCGTGACGGTCCTGCACCTGCGCGAAGAGCGCCTTCACCGCGGATTCGTCGGTCACGTCGCAGGGCAGGGACTCCGCTTTGACGCCGAGCGACTGCAGTTCGCGCAACGCCGCTGCCGACTTTTCCGCGTTCCGCCCGACGATCAGCACCGTGGCGCCGGATTGCCCGAGCCCCTTCGCCATCCCGAGGCCGATGCCCCCGTTGCCACCGGTGACCAGAGCGATTTTGGATGTGAGGTCGAACATGCGCTCAAGCATAATCCCGGCGATGCGCCAGATCGTCCTCGATACCGAAACCACGGGTTTGTCCGCAGAAGCCGGCGACCGCATCATCGAAATCGGGTGCGTGGAGCTGGTCGCCCGCAAGCTGACGGGCCACAACAAGCATTGGTACCTGAACCCGGAGCGCGACTCGCACGAGGACGCCCTCAAGGTCCACGGCATCAGCAACGAATTCCTCCGCGACAAGCCCAAGTTCGCGTCGATCGCCGAGGAACTGATGGACTACGTGGATGGCGCCGAAATCATCATCCACAACGCGGCCTTCGACATTGGCTTCCTGAACAAGGAGCTGGAGCTGGTGGGGCGCCCCGCTTTCACGCGGCAGGTTTCGAAGGTGACCGACACCCTGGCGATGGCCAAGGAGATGTACCCCGGCAAGCGCAACAGCCTGGACGCGCTCTGCGACCGCCTGGGCGTGGACAATTCCGGCCGCACGCTGCACGGCGCGCTGCTGGACGCGGAGCTGCTGGCGGACGTCTACATCAACCTCACGCGCGGCCAGGACGCCCTGCTGATGGATGAGGCGGATGCGGGCGCGGTGGCCGGCATCGTCACCCGCGTCGACCTGCGCCAGTTCACGCTGCCCGTGCTGGTGGCGAGCGACCAGGAGGCCGCGGCCCACGAAGAAGTGCTCAAGCAGTTGGACAAGGCCTCGGGCGGCAAGACAGTCTGGCGTCAGGTGCCCTTTTCTCCTATGGCATAATCATGGGCTTCCCGCACAGGGAAACGGGTGATTAGCTCAGCGGTAGAGCACTGCCTTCACACGGCAGGGGTCGCAGGTTCAAACCCTGCATCACCCACCAGGATCATCATGCAACGCCACCTTCGGGTGGCGTTTGCGTTGGCGGTATGAAAAGCATACAAAACCCGTCGGTGGCGTCCCTTGCATCGCGTCGCGACATCCCACCGCAAGCCGCGAACCGCCGAGAGGTGCCACGGCCCTTCATGAGAAAGGCTACCGAGTGGATTCAGGGTGCGACGAGCAGCCTGCGACCATTCTGTGGGATGTACAACTCCTGGAAGTACAGCGCTTGACCCTCACGGTCGTAAGCGGTGATCTCTAAAACGGCCCCTGTGGTGCGGCGGGGCATGTTCAACGCCTCCACAACGTCCGGCGGGAAAATGCGTACTGACAGGTTTTCGACGAAACGTGCCAGCGGAACTGCGCCCCCGCCGGCGAGGAGCGTCTTCAGGTTCACGCCGTTCAGCTCCTCGAGTGGAAGGAGTCCCTGCGACGGCATCTGCGTCGCGTCGAAGTAGAGCCGCACGAAGATCGGAAACTCGTTGGCGATCGAGAAGATGCGGTCCAGGCAGCTGATGGCGCGGCCCGGCATAACTGTGGTCCAGGGGCCTTTATGCGCTGCCGGGGCCCTGCGCAGGACCTTCGAATAGATCGTGAGCAGCGCGCCGCGTGCCGTTCCGCCAGGCGCCCAGCTGGGCGAGGATCTAGTCACGCGGCAACCCCAGCAAGCCCGGCATCGCAGGCTGGACGCCCGTCATGGCGGCGCCATGGCGGCTGAAGCAGGCCGGAATGTCGCGAGCCGCATCCCCTTGGCGTACCAGCCGCTCACCTCGCGCGCGCGTGGCGACGGTTGCCCTGGTCATCTGCGGAGGCGGGTAGGGCAGGTCGAGGGACGCGAAGTACTGATGCACCAGCGATCGTGATGGATCCGACCGGGTCGCCGTACCTTTCTAGAGGTCCGCTGCCGGCCCCGGTACAAAGACGTCGCTGAAGAAGAGCTGCGCATCGAGGCCCCGTTCCTGGGCCGCCTTGCGCACCGCGCCCACCATCGCGGGCGCGCCACAACAATAGGCTTCGGTGCCGGTGAGGTCGGCACAGTGCGCACGGATGGCATCGTCCAGTCGGCCATGGAACGCACCGAGTGCTTCCGCATCACCCGCGTCCTCGATGACCGGGAGGAAAGTGAACCCGGGCAACAGCTTTTGCCACCGTTCCACGGCCGACAGCAGGTAGAGCCCCCGGCGGTCGCGGCCGCCCCACAGCAATGTGACTGGGCGATGCACGCGCTTTTTCGCGATGTCGTCCAGCAGCGATTTGACCGGTGCGAAACCGGTCCCCCCCACGACGCAAAGCATGGCTGCGGTGGAGTCCTCGCGCAGCTTGAAGTTACCGAACGGAAGTTCGACCTGCAGGGTGTCGCCCACTGCCAGGCGGGGCACGATCTGCGTGAACTGGCCTCCCGGAACGTGCCGGATATGAAGCTGCAGCGAATCGCTCTCATGAGGGGGGTTTGCCATCGAATACGAGCGGCGGCTTCCATCAGGCAGCGTCACCTGAAGGTATTGGCCCGCCTTGAACTTGGCGCGAGTGCCCGTTGGCAGCCGAAGCTGCAGGACGCTCACGTCCTCGCTGGCCAGCGTGTTGCGGAACACCTTGACGGTGAAAATCTTGCGCGCGGACGGGTCGATGCGGTGCCACGCGGCCGGTGCCAGTTCCACATTCGACAGCGGCAGGCACTGGCAGTACAAATGCTTGCCCGCCGGCTTGGCTTCGCTCGGCGGACTCACCACTTCTCCGGCGACCACGCCTCCGGCGCAGTTGCCGCACACCCCCTTGCGGCAGGAATAGGGCATTTCGATCCCAGCCTTGAGCGCGGCGTCCAGGATGTTTTCGCCGGGCTCGCAGGCGAAGTGCAGGTCGGTTCCCGCAATGCGGATGTCGTGGGCCATGGGTACTGCTTCTCAGGAAAGGCCGCCCAGCAGGCGCAGGCTGCGCAGCAGGGCGTCCGGCCGGGCCATGCCCTGGCCGGCGATGTCCATGGCACTGCCATGCCCGGTGCTGGCCAGCAGCACGTCGGCGCCTATGGAGATGGCGCTGGCCGCCTGCGGCGCCAGCATCTTGATGGGGATGTGGCCCTGGTCGTGCAGCATGGCCACGTACAGGTCGTGCTTGCGGTCGGCCAGCAGCACGTCGGCGCCTTGCGGGCCGGTGACGTCCACGCCCAGTTCGCGCAGTTGGCGCGCGGCAGGCACCGTGCAGTCCAGGTCCTCGCGGCCGAACAGCGTTCCTTCGGAGGCATGCGGATTGATGCCGAACAGCGCCACCTTCGGGTCGGCCATGCCCAGCATGGCGCAGCCGCGCATGCCGGCCTGCGTGGCCGCGAGCACCAGTTCGGGCGTGAGGCGGGACAGAGCGGTGGCGACGCTTTCGTGCAGCGTGACGTGCACGATGCGCAGCCCGCCGCCGATCAACAGGAGAAACACGCGGCCTTCCGGCTCGCCGCAGACGCGCGCCACCAGGGAAGGG
>JAJNBO010000374.1 GCA_021156245.1 Ramlibacter sp.
CTGAAGCAACTGAACACCGAGCTGGAAACGCGGATCTCCGCGCGCACGCGGGACCTCGAGGACGCGATGCAGCGCCTGCAGCAGGAGTCGAGCGAGCGCCAGGCAGCGGAAGAAACCTTGCGCCACGCCCAGAAGATGGAGGCGATCGGGCAGCTGACCGGTGGCATCGCGCACGACTTCAACAACCTGCTGCAGGGCATCACCGGAACGCTGGACATCCTGAAGGTCCGCCTGCAGATCGGCAAGCTGGACGGCATCGACAAGTTGATCGCCGGAGCGATCAGTTCTTCGGAACGCGCCGCCGCTCTGACGCACCGCCTGCTCGCGTTCTCCCGCCGCCAGACGCTGGACCCGAAACCCGTGAAAGCCAACCAGCTCATCACGCCGATGGAGGACTTGCTGCGTCGCACGATGGGCGAACACATCCGCATCGAGCTGGTGCTTTCCGCCGGGGTGTGGACGACCCTGTGCGACCCCCACCAGCTCGACGCGGCCTTGTTGAATCTCTGCATCAATGCGCGCGACGCCATGCCCGACGGAGGCGTCCTCACGCTCGAAACGGCCAACGCCTGGCTGGACGACGACTACGCGCAGCAGCAAGGCGACCTGCGGCCGGGCCAATACGTGTGCATCTGCGTGTCGGACACCGGCGCCGGCATGAGCGCCGATGTGCTGGCGCGCGCCTGCGACCCGTTCTTCACCACCAAGCCGCTGGGGCAGGGAACCGGCCTGGGCCTGTCCATGGTGTACGGCTTTGCCAAGCAGTCCGGCGGGCATTTCAAGTTGTACAGCGAGCCCGGCCAGGGAACCACCGCGAAGCTTTACCTGCCCCGCTACCACGGCACCGAAGAAAATCCCGAACCGCTTCCGCAGCTGGCCGAGGAGCACCAGACGATGCGGGGCGAGGTGGTGCTGGTGGTGGAGGACGAGGCCGTGGTGCGTGCGCTGATCCTCGAGGTGCTGTTCAGCCTGGGCTATCGCACGCTGGAGGCCGCCGACGGCGCGGCGGCGATGCGCATCCTCGACAGCAAGCAGCGGATCGACCTGCTCGTCACGGACGTGGGCCTGCCCAAGATGAACGGACGGCAGATCTACGACGCGGCGCTGCGCACGCGGCCGGGGCTGAAGGTGCTGTTCATGACCGGCTACGCCGAGAATGCAACCTTCTCCAATGGCCTGCTCTCCCCCGGAATGGAGATCATGACGAAGCCTTTCACGATGGAAAAGCTGGCGCGCAGGATTTCCCGCATCCTCGGTGACGAAAGCGTGTCCCAGGCATGAAAGCGAAAGGCCTGTCATGACCGAACCCGACAAGGCGGCGGAAGTGGATGCCGAGCTGGGCCGGCTGCGCCTGTTCATCTCCTCCGTCACGGACTACGCCATCTACATGCTGTCGCCCGAGGGCAAGGTGGTCAGCTGGAACGCGGGCGCCGAGCGCTTCAAGGGCTACAAGGCCGAGGAGATCATCGGCCAGCACTTCTCCCGCTTCTACTCGCCGGAGGACCAGGCCACCGGCCTGCCCGCGCGCGCGCTGAAAACCGCCCGCGACACCGGCAAGTTCGAGGCCGAAGGCTGGCGCATGCGCAAGGACGGCACGCGCTTCTGGGCCAGCGTCGTCATCGACCCCATCCGCGACGCGAGCGGTGAGCTCGTCGGCTTCGCCAAGATCACGCGCGACATCACGGAAAAGCGCGCAGCCCAGGAGGCGCTGCGGGAAAGCGAACAGCGCTTCCGCATGCTGGTGCAGGGCGTCACGGACTATGCGATCTACATGCTGTCGCCCACGGGCGAGATCACCAACTGGAACGCAGGCGCGCGGCGCATCAAGGGCTACGAACACGACGAGGTCGTCGGCACCCATTTCTCGCGCTTCTACACCGATGAAGACCGCGAGAACGGCCTGCCGCAACGCGCGTTGAAGCAGGCCGCGGAGGCCGGCCGGTTCGAAGCCGAGGGATGGCGCGTTCGCAAGGACGGCACGCGCTTCTGGGCGCACGTGGTCATCGACCCGATCCGCAACGACGACGGGACGCTGGTGGGCTTTGCCAAGATCACGCGCGACATCACCGAACGAAGGAACGCGGCGGCTGCGCTGGAAGAAACGCGCGAGGCACTCTTCCAGGCGCAGAAGATGGAGGCCATCGGACAGCTCACCGGCGGCATCGCGCACGACTTCAACAACCTGCTGGCCGTGGTGACCAGCGGCATCTCGATGCTGCGCGAGCGCGTGCGCAATCCGGCGGACGTGCGGATGCTGGACGCCATCGACCAGGCGGCAAATCGCGGCGCGCAGCTGACGCAGCAGCTCTTGACCTTCGCGCGCCAGCAGCCGATGCGGCAGGAGGCGCGCGACGTGAACCGGGTGATCAACTCGTTCGAGGCCGTGCTGCGGCGCGGCAGCCGGAACACCATCGACTTCGACGTGCAGCTCGCGGAGAAGCTGCCCCAGGTCATGCTGGACGTGACGCAGTTCGAGACGGCGCTGCTCAACCTGGTGGTCAACGCGCGCGACGCCACCCCCGACGGCGGCCGGATCACGCTGTCGACCCAGGTGGTGGACCTAGCCGAGAAGCGCCGTACGCTGGCGCCGGGCCGTTACGTGGTGGTGTCGGTGCAGGACACGGGAGAGGGCATGCCTCCCGAAGTGATGGCGCGCGCGGTGGAGCCGTTCTTCACCACCAAGCCCGTCGGCAAGGGCACGGGGCTCGGCCTGAGCCAGGTGTACGGGATGGCGCAGCAGTCCGGCGGCGACCTCGACATCGTGTCGCGGCCCGGCAAGGGCACGACCATGTCGATGTACTTCCCGGCGCTGGCCACCACCCACGAAGAAAGCCGGGGCGAGGACGGCGCCGAGAAGGTGCTGATCGTCGACGA
Organism: Ramlibacter sp.; assembly: GCA_021156245.1. Taxonomy (GTDB): domain Bacteria; phylum Pseudomonadota; class Gammaproteobacteria; order Burkholderiales; family Burkholderiaceae_C; genus Ramlibacter. The sequence goes on from JAJNBO010000374.1 coordinate 2,875, forward strand.
CCAGCCCGAAGTGCTGGAGATCACGTCCGAACTCTTTCGCACGCTCGGTTTCGAGGTGCTGTCCGCAAACTCAGGGGAGGACGCGCTGGAGGTGCTGGAGCGGACACCCGACCTGCGCCTGATGCTCAGCGACGTGGTGATGCCCGGCATGAGCGGCATCCAGCTGGCGCACAAGGCGCAAGCCATCTCGCCGGCGTTGAAGGTGATCCTGGCGTCGGGCTATGCGAATCCGGCCGCGGGCAAGGAGCAGGACAGCATGGACGGCTTCCACTTCCTGGCCAAGCCCTACCGCATGTCCGACGTGGTGAAGATGCTGCGCTCGATGGGCTGACGGCGGCCGGGGCTCGCTTGCAGACACTCACCTCCGCCGTCGCTTCGCTGGCCGCCTCGGCTTTTGGGGTCGAGGCTGCGAGCATCGAAATCTCCAGCCTGAAGGTCGCGGGGCCGCTGGTCATGCCGGCGGCAGACTCGACCGCCGCCCACCAGCCCGATGACGGTGCGTGGGACCTCGGCGCGCTCGCCGGCGCGCACGGCACGATCACCGCGAAGATCCGCGACGCGCACCTGCTGTTCGACGCCGATGTCACGGTGCCCGTGGTGCTGGGCCGGATCGACTTCAACGACGCTCGCGTGGAGCACGTGGGGCCGGACTCCCGCATGGGCGTCAGCCGCATGGGCATCTTCGACTCCCGCATGGGCGTCAGCCGCATGGGCATCTTCGTCGACGCGCCCAATGGCCGCAGCTACCTGTACCAGTTCCCGTCGGCGCCAGTGTCGGGCGTGGAGTACGAAAAGCGCGGCGGCTTCCCCAATCCCCTGGCATCGAACCGCGGCAGCCTGCAGCTGCAGCCGTTCGCGCAAGCGCTGTTGCGGCAGGGGCCGCCCGCGCATGGATTGGGATTCACCGACCAGGCTCGACTGCTGTTCGAACGGACCGCCGTGGCGGGCGAGTTGCGGCTGGGCGACGGGCGCTTTGCGGTGCCCGGTCTAAAAGCCGAGTTCGCCGGCCGCAGCGAAGGGCGCAACACGGTCAGGCTCGACTCCGAAGCAGTCGGGCGGGGCTTCACCGCTGTCATTTCGTCCCTGCTGGTGCGCAACGTCGCCCTGCATGCAGCGGGCCGGACAGTGAGCTGCGCGGAGGTGACCGGCGAGCTCACGTTGCGCCTCACCGTCTCCGGCGAGGAGGTGCGCTTCGCCCTGGAGGTTGCGCGGGTGAAGCTGAACGGCGTGCGCGTGGGCTGACCGCGTCGATCTCCGCTGTGTTTCTGCTGTTGGCAACGGTGGGCTGAAGGTGTACCTTTTCAACCCCCTTCTGGAGACGTCACCATGGCCAAGATCCTCGTGCACATCACTTGCGGCCCCGAGCAGCCGACCCGTGCTGCCCTGGCGTTCTTCGTTGCCCGCGCGGCACTGGAAGAGGGCCATTCGGCGACCCTGTTCCTGGCGGGAGATGCAGTGCAGTTGCTGCGCGACTCCGTGCTGGACGGATGCGTCGGCCTGGGCACGGGCCAGCTGCGCGAACACTACGAGAAGCTTGCCGCCGGCGGTGCAAAGTTCTACCTGTCCGGCGGGTCGTCCAAGGCGCGTGGCCTGTCAGAGACAGATCTTGCAGGCAAGCCATTTGAGTTCGGCAATCCGAACTTGCTGGTGCGGCTTGCAGTGGATCACGACAGGGTGATCTCCTACTGAACTGCGTACGCCCTAGAGCGCCGCCACCACCGCATCCCCCATCTCGCGGGTGCCCGCGCGCTGACATCCGGGCTGCGCGATGTCGCCGGTGCGCAGGCCGTTGGAGAGCACTTTGCGCACCGCCTGCTCCACGCGGCGCGCCTCGGCTTCCAGGCCGAAGGAATGGCGCAGCATCATCGCCATCGACAGGATCGCCGCCAGCGGATTCGCGAGGTTGCGTCCGGCGATGTCGGGCGCAGTTCCGTGCACCGGCTCGTAGAGGCCGAACGTGCCCGAGCCCATCGAGGCGGACGGCAGCATGCCGATCGAACCCGTGAGCATGGCCGTCGCG
>JAJNBO010000375.1 GCA_021156245.1 Ramlibacter sp.
CCGTGGTCGAGGTAGCGCCACTCGTCGAACAGGTTCGGGCCGAAGCCGGTCTTGCGGATCGACTTGAGGAACTGCTTGGGGATGATCGCGTCGGTGTCGACGTTCTCGCGATCCATCGGGGCCACGAGCCCCTTGTGGACGGTGAACTTGTCCATGTTATTTCCTGGCCTTCTCTTCGATCTTGTCGCCCACCTTCTGGACGTCCTGGCCGAAGCCCTTCATGGTGTTGCAGCCGGCGAGCACGAAGGCCAGGGCGAGCAGGGTGGCAATGGTCTTGGTCATCTTGGATCTCTCCTCACGCGAACTGCCGGACGTCGACGAAATGGCCGTGGACCGCGGCAGCGGCGGCCATGGCGGGGCTCACGAGATGGGTGCGGCCGCCGGCGCCCTGGCGCCCTTCGAAATTGCGGTTGCTCGTCGAGGCGCAGCGCTCGCCCGGCTCCAGCCGGTCGGCGTTCATCGCCAGGCACATCGAGCATCCGGGCTCGCGCCACTCGAATCCCGCCGCCTGGAAGATCTTGTCGAGGCCTTCGCGCTCGGCCTGTTCCTTGACGACGCCAGAGCCCGGCACCACCAGGGCGGCCTTGACGTTCGGCGCCACCTTGCGGCCCAGGCGCTTCACCATCGCGGCCGCTTCGCGCATGTCCTCGATGCGGCTGTTGGTGCACGAGCCGATGAACACCTTGTCCACGAAGATGTCGTCCATCGGCTTGCCGGGCTGCAGGCCCATGTAGGTCAGCGCCCGCTCGATCGCCCCGCGCTTGTTGGCGTCCTTTTCCTTCTCGGGGTCCGGCACGCGGCCGTCGATGGACGTGACCATCTCGGGCGACGTGCCCCAGGTCACCTGCGGCACGATCTGCGACGCGTCGAGCTTCACCACCGTGTCGAACTTCGCGTCGGGGTCCGACTGCAGCGTGCGCCAGTAGGCCACCGCGTGGTCCCACTCCACGCCCTTGGGCGCGAGCGGCCGGCCCTTGACGTACTCGATGGTCTTCTCGTCCACCGCCACCATGCCCGCGCGCGCCCCGGCCTCGATGGCCATGTTGCATACGGTCATGCGCCCTTCCATCGACAGGCTGCGGATCGCCGAGCCGGCGAACTCGATCGTGTAGCCGGTGCCGCCGGCGGTGCCGATGCGGCCGATGATGGCCAGGACGATGTCCTTGGCGGTGACGCCCAGGGCGACCTTGCCCTCGACCTGCACCAGCATGTTCTTCGCCTTCTTGGCCAGCAGGGTCTGGGTGGCGAGCACGTGCTCCACCTCGGACGTGCCGATGCCGTGCGCCAGCGCGCCGAACGCGCCGTGGGTCGAGGTGTGTGAGTCGCCGCACACCACGGTCATGCCGGGCAGCGTCGCGCCCGACTCCGGGCCGATCACGTGGACGATGCCTTGCCGCCTGGACAGGAAGGGGAAGTACGCCGCCGAGCCGAACTCCGCGATGTTCTTGTCCAGCGTGGTGACCTGCTCCTTCGAGATCGGGTCCGTGATGCCGTCGTAGCCCAGTTCCCAGCCGGTGGTCGGCGTGTTGTGGTCCGCCGTGGCCACGACGGAGCTGATGCGCCAGACCTTGCGGCCGGTTTCGCGCAGGCCCTCGAAGGCCTGCGGGCTGGTCACCTCGTGCACCAGGTGGCGGTCGATGTAGAGGATGGACGTACCGTCCTCCTCGGTGTGGACGACGTGCTCGTCCCAGATCTTGTCGTACAGCGTGCGTGCCATGGGGCTTCCTTTGTCTGAAATTCTATGCGGCCAGCTCGTCCGCGCCCGCGTTCGCGCGGGCGCGCAGGTGGTCCACGAGCAGGCGGGCGGTGAGCGGCAGGGTCGAGAAGTCGCGGGCGACCAGGCGGATGTCGCGGCGGGCCCACCCATCGGTCAGCCGCACGCAATCCAGGTCGCCCACGCCGTGCATCAGGTTGAACGCCCGGCGCGGCATCACGCCCACGCCCAGGCCGTTGTGGATCATGCGGCACATCGCGTCGAGTCCGGTCACGTGGATGCGCAGGCGGATCGTGCGGCCCGCCGTGGCCGCGGCCTCGCGCATCGCGAGGTGGATGGAGCTGTTCGAATGCAGCCCGACATGGTCGCAGTCCAGCGTGTCCTCGAACGCGATCGCCGGGCGCGTCGCCAGCGCATGCCCCCGCGGCACGATCAGCACCAGCTCGTCTTGCCGGTACGCCAGCGTCTGCAGCTCACGGCCCGCGCCTGCCGAGACGTTGCAGATGCCCAGGTCGGCAGCGCCTTCGTGCACCGCGCGCAGCACTTCGGTGCTGAGGTGCTCCTCCAGGTCGATCTTGACCTGCGGGTGCTCGCTGCTGAAGCTGCCCAGGTCCTCGGGCAGGAACTGCACGATGGCCGAGATGTTGGCGTGGATGCGCACGTGGCCGCGCACGCCGTCGGCGTACTCGGACAATTCGGCCTGCATCTTCTCCAGGCTGAACAGGACGGAGCGTGCATGGTGCAGCAGGCTCTCGCCGGCGGGCGTGAGCTTCACGCCGCGCGTGTGCCGATACAGCAGGGGCGTCTCCAGGGTCGCTTCCAGGTCGGACAGGCGCTTGCTGACAGCCGACGCGGCGATGAACTCCCGCTCCGCGGCGCGGCCGATCGACCCCAGCTCGCAGACAGCCACGAACAGCTGCAGCGAGGTCAGGTCGATCCGGCGGGCGAAGGAGCGTTCGGTCGGGCGCATGGTCCAGGCATCGCGGACGGCGATGTCGAGGGGGAATTCTCCCAGAGATGCGTGGCTTTGCCCATCGCGATCGGCGATGGCCGCCTTGCCGGACGGGGGATTTCTCGTCAGGATGCGCGCCCATGCGCGCCGCTGTCCTCCTCCTGGGCCTGGCGCTGTGCGCCGCCGCCGCGGCGCAGGAGCGCCGCAATGCCTTCGATGATCCGTTTGTCCAGGTCACGTCCGCCGTGCCCGGCTGCCCGGCGCCACGCCCGCCCGGCTTCACGGAGGAGGGGGTCCGTAAGGAGGCGCACGTGCGTGCGCAGCACGGCAACAGCTGCTATCGGTCCGGGCGCTGCCGCCTGCCGAACTCTTATCTCTACGACAAGGAAATCATCCCGCGCGTGCAGCAGCACATCCGCCTCGACGGGCGTTTCGACGAGACGTCGGTGTGGATCCTCGGGGAGCGCCGCCTCGTGACCCTCATGGGCTGCGTGCGAACGAAGGCGCAGGCGGAGCAGCTGGAGAAGGCGGTGCTGCTGGTGGACGACGTGATGGGTGTGGTGAACCATCTGTCGATCGGAACCGGCGCCAAGCCGAAATACGAGGTGGCGCGGTGAACCGGGGTTCGGGCTTCGCCGCTCACCGTCGGCCTACGAGTGCGCGGCCCCCCGGTGAAAAGAAAAAGGCCCGCCGAAGCGGGCCTTTGTTCCATGCCGAACCGATCAGCGCGAGGCGATCGACTTCACGTCGCGGCGCACCGAACCGGTGTACAACTGGCGCGGGCGGCCGATCTTGTACTCGGGGTCGCCGATCATCTCGTTGAGCTGCGCGATCCAGCCGACCGTGCGGGCCAGCGCGAAGATCGCGGTGAACAGCGGC
>JAJNBO010000376.1 GCA_021156245.1 Ramlibacter sp.
TTGGTGCCGGAGGCCGGAATCGAACCGGCACGGTGTTGCCACCGGCAGATTTTGAGTCTGCTGCGTCTACCGATTTCGCCACTCCGGCACGGGTAGAAGGGGTTTCAAATTATGGCACAGTGACGCCATGCGATACCCCACCATCGAGGACGCCATCGGCCACACGCCGCTGGTGGCACTGCAGCGCATAGGCGCCGCCGAGAACGCGAAACGCGGCAACGTCATCCTGGGCAAGCTCGAAGGTAACAACCCCGCCGGCTCGGTGAAAGACAGGCCCGCCGTGTCGATGATCAAGCGGGCGGAAGAGCGTGGCGAGATCAAGCCCGGCGACACCCTGATCGAGGCGACCTCCGGCAACACCGGCATCGCACTGGCCATGGCCGCGGCCATCAAGGGCTACCGCATGGTGCTGATCATGCCGGAGGACTTGTCGATCGAGCGGGCTCAGACGATGAAGGCGTTCGGCGCGGAACTGGTGCTCACGCCCAAGAGCGGCGGCATGGAATACGCGCGGGACCTGGCGGAGAACATGCAGCGCGAAGGCAAGGGCCGCGTGCTCGACCAGTTTGCCAACGCCGACAACCCGCGCATCCACTACGAGACCACGGGGCCGGAGCTGTGGGAGCAAACCGAAGGGCGCATCACGCACTTCGTCAGCGCCATGGGCACCACAGGCACCATCACGGGCGTTTCGCACTTCCTGAAGGAAAAGAACAAGGAGGTGCGGATCGTCGGGGCGCAGCCGAACGAAGGTTCACGCATTCCGGGCATCCGCAAGTGGCCGGAGGAATACCTGCCCAAGATCTACGACCCGAAGACGGTCGATGAGCTCGTGTACGTGGGCCAGGACGATGCGGAGGAGATGTGCCGGAGGTTGGCGCGTGAAGAAGGCATCTTTGCGGGCATCTCAGCGGCGGGGGCGTTGTGGGTCGCGCTGGAGGTGGCCAAGAAGGTGGAGAACGCAACGATCGTGTTCGTGGTGTGTGACCGGGGTGATCGCTACCTGTCGACTGGGGTCTTCCCGGCATGAACACCAGCTTCGTCATCCCCGGGTCCCTCTTCGTCATCCCCGCGTCCCTCTTCGTCATCCCCGCGAAGGCGGGGACCCAGGGCTCCCGCATTCGGGGTCCGGAAGCCCTGGATTCCCGCCTTCGCGGGAATGACGAGGGTGGGCGCGGGACCGACGCATGATGGGGGACTTCAAGTTCTGCCCTCAATGCGCCACGCCGCTCGAGTGGATCGCGCAGATGGAAGATGGCGGGGAGAAGCAGCGGCTGCGTTGCCCTGCCTGCCAGTGGACGCACTGGAACAATCCCACGCCCGTGCTGGCCGCCATCGTGCAGTACCAGGACAGGATCCTGCTGGCGCGCAACGCGGCGTGGACGCACAAGATGTACGCGCTGATCACCGGCTTCATGGAAGCGGGGGAGTCCCCGCAGGACGGTATCAAGCGCGAGATCAAGGAAGAGACCAACCTGGAGGCGCATGAGCTGACGCTGGTGGGCGCCTACGAGTTCCTGCGCATGAACCAGGTGATCATTGCGTACCACGCGGTGTGCACCGGTGAAGTGAAGCTGTCGCCCGAGCTGGTGGACTACCGGTTGATGGGTTACGAGCAGGTGAAGTGCTGGCCGCGCGGCACCGGGTTCGCTTTGGCAGACTGGCTGCGGACCAAGGGGTACGAGCCGCAGTTCATGGAGATGCCGACCTCCTGAGGCCGGCCGGAGACATCGAGATGCAGATCGACAAGGAAATCGACACTCGCGGGCTGAACTGCCCGCTGCCCATCCTGAAGGCGAAGAAGGCGCTGACCGACATGGCGAGCGGGCAGCTGCTGAAGGTGGTGTCCACCGACGGCGGGTCGCTGCGCGACTTCCAGGCTTTTTCCAAGCAGACGGGCAACGAGCTGGTCGACCAGCAGACGGTGGGCGACGAGTTCATCCACGTCCTGCGCCGGCGCTGAGCGCGTGGACGGCGGCACGCTCGTCACGCTCCACACGGCCGACGGCAGCAAGGCCGCGGTCAGCCTGCACGGCGGGCAGCTCCTGTCCTGGCGCCCCGCCGGGGAGCGGGAGCAGATCTACACCAGCCCCACTTCGCATCCCGCGCCCGGCAAGGCGTTGCGCGGTGGCGCGCCCATCTGCTTTCCCCAGTTCGCGCAGCGTGGGCCGCTGCAGAAACACGGTTTCGCGCGGACCAGCCGGTGGGAGCTGGTGACGGGGCCGACGCTCGGTGGCGCGGTCAGCGAAGCGACCTTCCAGCTGGATTCGACGATGGTGGCTTCCGGCTGGGAGCACCCGTTTTGCCTGGTGCTGGTGGTCCGGCTCGGTCCGCGCTGGCTGGAGCTGCACTTGCAGGTGGCCAACACGGGGCGGCAGTCTTTCGATTTCACGGGGGCGATCCACACGTACTTCGCGGTCGACGACGTGCGGCAAGCGGCCGTGCGCGGTTTCCAGGGGCTCCGGTACGAGGATTCGGCGGCAGGCGGCGTGGTGAGGGACGACGCCGACGCGGAGGTGCGGTTCGCCGGGGAGGTGGATCGGGTCTACCTCGGCGCGCCGGCGCAGGTGGAGCTGGTGCCCCGCCGGCGCATCACGCAGCAGGGGTTCGAGGATACGGTGGTGTGGAATCCGGGGCCGGTGAAGGCGGCCGCCCTGGGGGACATGCCGGCGGAGGATTGGACGCGGATGGTGTGCGTGGAGGCGGCAGTGGTGGGGAACCCCGTTCAGTTGGCACCGGGGAAGACGTGGCGGGGGATGCAGCGCATTTCCGTCATCCCCGCGTAGCGCAGCGGCGTCATTCCCGCGGAGGCGGGAATCCAGGGCCTTTCTCGGCGACCAACGCGTATCCCAACGGAAACTTGGCCGCCGAGTTGTCCGAGATCCGGCGGCCGATTCGCGTGCGCCGCGCCGAGTGGGCCATCCACTGCACCGCGCGCGCGAACAAGCCGCCGAGTCTGGGGAACCGGAGGAAGAGGCTCTTGGCAATGACATCCGCGAGGACCTCCGGTACACCGCCGAGGGGACGCAATTCCACCAGACGCAGCCCACTGTTCGACATGAAGCGGCGCAATGCATACTCCGTGAAGCGGTAATAGTCGTGCGGCTCTTCATGCAGCCAATAGAAGAACGGCACGTTCATCAGCAGCCTGCCGTCGGGTGCGAGGACGCGTGCGATTTCCTTGCACAGCGCCTCGGGAACCGGTATGTGCTCCAGGACATCGGACAGGATCACCGTGTCGAAGCGACTGGACTCGAACGGTAGGACCGCCGTGAGGTCGGCTTCGAGGTCCAGGTGCTCATTCTTGTGCAGGCTCTGGGACCAATCGACGCAAGTGGAGGTGCTGACGAACCGGCGATACGAGGCGTGAAGCGGCACTTTGCCGCAACCGAGGTCGAGCAGATGGCCCGACGCATACTGCGGCAGCGCCCGGTCGTAGAACTCCGCGACGAGATCCGCTGCCAACCGTGAGCTGACCGATACCTCCTTGGGGTCCCTTGAAGCGACGAGTCGTCCATCGCGATGGACGAACTTGCTC
>JAJNBO010000377.1 GCA_021156245.1 Ramlibacter sp.
GCCGTCGATGCCGTGGCCGCGCTCCACCCGGTAAGCGAAGTCCAGGCCGGGAGGCAGGTTCTCCAGGCTGGAATGGTGGAACTCATGGCCGCGCACGCTGCCTGCCGCGCCGGCCCAGGGCATCGCGCCGGTCTCGCGCAGGTGCACGTAGCCGCGCCCGACGGGGCGCGCGTGCATCACGGCGTCGCCGGGGATCGCGCCGACCATGCGCGCGGTCCGACCGTTCCACGTGATGCTGCGAGCCAGGTACATGAGGCCGCCGCATTCCGCGTAGGCCGGCAGCCCGTCCTCGATCGCCTCGCGCACGCTCGCGCGCATCGCGACGTTGGCCTCGAGCGCTTCCATGCAGGTTTCGGGGAAACCGCCGCCGATGAAGAGCGCGTCGGCCTCGGGCAGGCGCGGGTCGTGGAGCGTGTCGAACGGCACCAGCTCGGCGCCTGCGGCCCGCAGCGCCTGCAGGTCGTCGGGGTAGTAGAAGCCGAAGGCACGGTCGCGCGTGATGGCGATCCGCACGTCGGGACGGCGTGCCAGGATGCGCACCGGTGAAGGGTCGAAGCCGGCAGGGGCGGACGCCGCGAGCTCGCGCACGCGGCCCAGGTCCACCTGCGCGCCGACGATGCGCCCGATCTCGCGCACGCGCACCGAAGCGTCGTCCACCTCGGCGCACGGCATCAGCCCGAGGTGGCGCTCGCACATCTCGAGCCGCTCGTCCTGGCCGACCGCGCCGAGCACCGGCAGGTCGGTGTAATGCTCGATCACGGCCCGCAGCTTCGATTCATGGCGGGGCCCGCCGACACGGTTGAGGATCACGCCGCCGATGCGGATGTCCCGGTCGAACGCCTGGTAGCCCAGCAGCAGCGGGGCGATGCCGCGGGTCATCCCCCGTGCATCGATCACGAGCAGCACCGGCAGCGCGAGGCGTCGGGCCAGCGCTGCGCTGCTATTGCTGCCGTCGAGCGCCACGCCGTCGTAAAGTCCCTTGTTGCCTTCGACGATCGCGAGGTCGGTGTCCTGCAACGCGCCCGTGAAGCACCGTTCGAGCGCGGCGTCGTCCATCAGGTACGCGTCGAGGTTGTGGCAGGGCCGGCCTGCTGCCTGCGCCAGCCACATCGGGTCGATGTAGTCCGGTCCCTTCTTGAAAGGCTGCACCCGTGTGCCTTGCGCGCCCAGCGCGGCGCACAGGCCCAGCGTCACGGTCGTCTTGCCGGACGACTTGTGCGCAGCGGAGACCAGCAGGCGGTCCATCAGTGGCCCCCTTCGGCAGCCGCGGCATCCGCCGGCAGGAAGTTGAACAGGCGCAGGCCGATCGTCGTCAGCAGGAATGCAGCGCCCAGGCCGCCCACGCCCAGCAGCAACTCGGGCAGGGAGGGGGCATAGTGCGCCACCGCGCCGTCGGCAAAGCTGCTGCTGACGGCGTAGCCGGGGAAGATCTCCAGCGGAAACGCTTGCCCGCCGATGATGAAGACGAACAGCCAGGCGAAGGCGCCCAGGATCACCAGCGCCGATGCGGCCAGGGTGCAGCCCTTGCGGCCCAGCCGCGGGTGGAACAGCAGCACCAGCGGCGCGACCGAGCCCAGCAGGACGTAGCCGGCCCAGAACAGCAGCGCGAAGACGCCGCCGCCGCCCTGACCGAGCAGGATGAACGCCTCGAACGAGACCTGCCGCGCGAAGTACAGGTTGGTCAGGTGGTACACGGCCACCAGGTACAGCGACGCGGCGGTGAAGATGCCCAGCAACCGGCCGAGCCGCCGCCGCAGCGCAGGCGGCAGTTCCCCGCCGCCGCGCGCGGACAGCACGGCTTGCACCCCGAGGAACACGGCGGTGCCCCAGGCCAGCGACAGGGCGATGAAAAGGGGCGCGAGCAGTGCCGACTGGTAAGCCTGGCGCGCGACGAGGAAGCCGAAGATGGAGCCGGTGCCGGTGGTGAGGACGATGCGCCAGACGAAGGCCGCCAGCCCGGCCTTGCCGGAATGGACGTTGAACCGGCGCTCGAACATCGTCCACAGGTAGACCACCGCCACAGCCACCATGCCCGAGTACAGGAATACGTTCCACGCGAACACCGACTTGAAGTTGTAGTGGGTCGCGGCGACGATCACCCGGTCGGGGCGGCCCAGGTCGAGCATCAGCACCATCAGGCCGCCGGCCAACAGCGCGATGCACAGCAGCGCCGACAGCGGCGCATGCGGCTTGTAGGCGGTTTCGCCGAAGACCGAACCGACGGAGGCGACGTTCAGCACGCCCGACGCGGCCACGATCATGAAGATCGCGAACACGTGCGGCAGGCCCCACACGACCTGGTTGGTCATTCCCGTCACCACGTGGCCATGCAACTCCATGAAGTGCGCGGCGGCCAGGCCGACGCCGGTGAGCAGCGCGCCGAGGGCGGCCACCAGCCAGAAGTTGCGATCCTGCGAGGGCGTGCGCATCGTGTCAAAGTCCCTGGTAACGAACGCCGGGGTCCAGCTTCAGGTCGGCCCGCAGCTGGACGGTCGAGACCTCGCGCACCCGCCGCGAGATCTCGCTGGCGGGGTCGTTCAGGTCGCCGAACACGATGGCGTTGTGCCCGGCCTTGCTGCAGGCCTCGGCGCAGGCGGTGACGGGGTTGCCGGCATCGATGCGGTGCACGCACATCGTGCAGCCCTCGACGCAGCCCTTGCCGCGCGGCACGTCAGGCTGTTGGTCCGTGACGTCCTCGTGCACGAACGAGCGCGCCTTGTACGGGCAGGCCATCACACAGTAGCGGCAGCCGATGCACGTGTGCCGGTCGACCAGCACGATGCCGTCGGCCCGCTTGAACGACGCGCCGGTGGGGCAGACGTCCACGCAGGGCGGCTCGGCGCAGTGCTGGCACATCACGGGCACTGACGCCGTGCGGCCCGTCTTGATTTCCTTGATCTCGATCTTGCGGATCCACTGCGGGTCGGTCGGGCGCGTGCCGCCCGTGAGGCCGTTCTCGGTCTTGCAGGCCGTGACGCAGTCGGTGCAGCCGGGCTGGCATTTCGTGGTGTCGACCAGCATGCCCCAGCGCACGGTGGACTTCGCGCCGGCCTGCGGGGCCTCTGCCTGCGCGATCTCGATCAGGCGAATGCCGGGCGCCAGCATCACGCCGGCCAGGCCGGCGGCGGCCACGCCGAGGAAGCCGCGCCGCGTGTTGCCGGCCGCGGCTTTCTCGGCGATCGCGCGGGAATCTTCGCGCTCGCTCATGGCCGAGGTCCCGCAGTGGCAGCCACACGCGCCGCGGGGCGTGGCGTGTGGCATTCGAAGCAATCGATCTTCACGGCGGCGTAGCTGTGGCAGCTCACGCAGAAGTTGGTCTCGGCCTGTGCCACGCTCGCCGTCTGCTTGCTCGCGTGGCACTCGATGCACGCCTTCAGGCTGAACTTCGCGCCGCGGATGCCGCCGCGAACGGTGTCGTCCCGCTGGTGCTTGAGGAAGTCCATGTGGCTGCGGCGCATCACGGCTGGATCGGCCACGCATTGCGCCCCTTGTGTCGCGCGCTCGATCACCGGCTGCGGCGTGCGGCTCGCGCCGTC
>JAJNBO010000378.1 GCA_021156245.1 Ramlibacter sp.
GCACCAGCGCGTCGTACGCCGCCTGGTCGCCGTGCGGGTGGAAGCGGCCGAGCACGTCGCCGACGACGCGCGCGCTCTTCACCGGCTTCGGGCCGCTGCCGGTGCCGAAGCCCAGGCCCATGCGGTACATCGAATACAGGATGCGGCGCTGCACCGGCTTCTGGCCGTCCGCCACGTCGGGCAGCGCGCGGCCCTTGACGACGGAGAGCGCGTACTCGAGGTAGGCGCGCTGCGCGTAAGTGGCGAGGTCGAGCCCGCTGTCGTCGCTGCCGTTGGCTAGGGTGATGAGGTCTTGCTCCATGGTCCAGGCGTAGAAAGGTCGGTCGTCAGGGAAGGATTTCTTCCGGGGTGAGGGTCACGATGCGGCGGTCGGAGGCCTCGCGCACCTCCTGGTCCAGCCGCGCGTTCAGCCGCTGCAGCAGCAACTTGGGAGGAACGTCCTCGGTCGGCACCGGCACCAGCACGATGCGAAAGCGCAGGAATTCGGCGGGCGCCGCGGGCAGCGGCTCCTTGAGCCCGGCGACGAGGATGCGTCCTGCCACCGTGGCGGCCGCCTGGCCAGGCGCCACGCCTTCGGCCAGCACGCCGATGCGCGCATGGGCCAGTCGGGCGGCGACGTCTCCATCGCGCAGCAGCGACTCGCGCACGCGGCTGGCCGCGGCCAGCACGGCCGACTCCGCGGCCTCCAGCCCGAACTCGGTGGCGATGGCCCCGAGGTTGTCGATGTTCACCAGCATCAGCACGCTCGGGTGTCCGTAGCGTCGCGTCAGGTGGCGCGCCGCCAGCACGCGCTCGTGCAGCACCAGCGGCGTGCCGAGCCCCGTCAGCGGATCGATCGTGTTGCGCGCCTGCAGCCGGATGCGCGTCTCGCCGAAGATGCGGTCGCGCCAACCCGTGCCCACGAAGGTGGCGGCGCTCCACAACGCGAGCAACGCGGACACCAGCACCGCGTCTTCCAGCCGGAAGGGCGCGCCCTCCACCGCCAGGTGGAAGCCGGCGGCCGAAAGGGCCACGAGGCCGGGCGGCAACCACCAGACCCAGGGCTGGCTCTGGCGCCACGCACGCGCCAGCAGGAGCAGAACGACCGAGGTCCACAACACCAGGCCGGCTGCCATCGCCCAGACGCTGTAGAGGGCGGCGACGACCGCCAGCAGCGGCAGCACCAGCGCGCTCACCCCGAGCAGCCAGCGGCGGCCCTGCCGCAATCCGCCCGCATGGCTGACGAGATCCAGCAGTTGCAGGCCGGCCAGTGAAGGGACGAGAAGGAAGACCGCGGACGGCAGCAGCGCGTGCCTTCCCAGGAGCACCTGCACGACGACGACGCCCATCAGCGTGGCCGCCGCATGCAGCAGCAGCGAGCGATCGCGGTACGCGTTGGCCTGGATGACGGACAGCACCACCACCAGCACCTGCGCACCCACGCAGGCGCCCAGCCAGAGCTGCGCGGGATCGATGGATTCGGTCATGCGCCCGGCGGTTCGGGCTCGGGCGCCGGCAGCGCGGCCGGCATGTTGCGCCGGCCAGGAGCGGCCGGGATCTCCATGCGGATGCGCGCGGGCGGCTGGCCGTCGGCCACCTTCGGGGCCAGCGCCGGTGGCTTGAGCATGCTGTAAAGCTGCATCACCGTCTTCACGTAGTTCCGGGTTTCGGGGTAGTTGGGAATGCGGTTGCCGGCGCGCTGCACCGCGCCTTCGCCGGCGTTGTAGGCGGCCAGCGCCAGCTCCAGCTGGCCCGGGAACATGCGGATCAGGTCGCGCAGGTAGCGCGCGCCGGTGCGCACGTTGGTGCGCGGGTCCGTCAGCTTGCGCGACACGGGATTCTTCAGGTCGCCGCGCACGCCATAGCGTTCGGCGGTCGCGGGCATGATCTGCATCAGGCCGACCGCGCCCTTGGGCGACACGGCCGCCGGGTCGAAGCCGGACTCGGTGGCGATCAGCGCCTGCAGCAGTTCGTACTCCACCCCGTGCTCGCGCGACGCTTCGCGCAGGTGGTGCTTCACCTGCCGGAAGCCGGGCGAGATGTCGAAGAAAGTGAGCAACTTGCTGCTGCTGCTGGTGGGCACCGCCACCTGGCGCGGTGGCTTCGCGCCGGTGGTGCTGTCGAAGCTGCCGTCGCCGCGGAAGAACAGCTGGTAGCGCTCGTCCAGCTGCTCGGGCGCGAAGTGCGCCACGCCCTTCTCGTCGACATAGCCCCAGAGTTCCGCGTGCGCCGGCGCCAGCCAGGCGCTGGCTGCCAGCAGCAACGCCGCCAGGAGCGGCGACCGCTTCATCCCTGCAGCTCCAGCGCGCGGGACCGCCGCTGCGCGAACTCTTCCTTCAGCATCGACATCACCACCAGCGAGTCGAAGCCGTCCTGCACCTTGACCGCCTGGCGCAACTCGCCCTCCTGCACGAAGCCCTCGGTGCGATACAGCTCCTGCGCGCGCGTGTTGCGCTTCTTGATGTCCAGCCAGAAGCGATGCGCGCCGAGGTCGTCGAAGGCGATCTTCTTCACCACCCGCAATGCCGCGCGGCCGAAGCCCTGGTGCTTGTCCCGCACCACCATCCGCTTGAGCTCGACGGACTGGTGCGGATTGCGGCAGCCGATCAGGATCAGGAAGCCGCCGGCCTCCAGGCCGGGCCCCGCTTCGATGATGAAGTGGCGGAAGTCCGGGAAGCGGATGGCCGCTTCGTGCTGGATCTTCTCCCAGGGCGTGATGAAAGGCAGGTTCTCGGGGTCGCGCTCGAGCGACAGCACGAAGTCGAGGTCGCTCTGCATCGTGGGACGCAGGCGCACCCGTGCCGGGCTGCGGATCGGGGCGGCGGCGTTCATGTCAGACGTCGATTTCCACGGCGTCGCCGTGCAGTTCCATCAGCTCGCGGCGGGCGGCGGCTTCGCCCTTGCCCATGAGCTTGGTGATCAGGTCCTCGGTGCCGGCGAAGTCGAACTTGCCCAGCTGCACGGGCAGCAGGCGCCGGGTATCGGGATTGAGCGTGGTCTCCCACAATTGTTCCGCGCTCATCTCGCCCAGCCCCTTGAAGCGGCTGATGGTCCACTTGCCCTCGGCCACGCCTTCCTTGCGCAGCTTGTCCAGGATGGCGGTGAGCTCGCCCTCGTCCAGCGCGTACTGCTTGCCGGCCGGCTTCTTGCCGCGCGCCGGCGTGTCCACGCGGAACAGCGGCGGCCGCGCGATGTACACGTTGCCCGACTCGATGAGCTTGGGAAAGTGGCGGAAGAACAGCGTGAGCAGCAGCACCTGGATGTGCGAGCCGTCGACGTCGGCGTCCGACAGGATGCAGACCTTGCCGTAGCGCAGGCCCGTGAGGTCGGGCGTGTCGTTGGGACCGTGCGGATCGACGCCGATCGCCACGGCGATGTCGTGGATCTCGGTGTTGGCGAACAGGCGGTCGCGCTCGACCTCCCAGGTGTTCAGCACCTTGCCGCGCAGCGGCAGGATGGCCTGGCATTCCTTGTCGCGGCCCATCTTGGCGCTGCCGCCGGCGGAGTCGCCCTCCACCAGGAAGATCTCGTT
>JAJNBO010000379.1 GCA_021156245.1 Ramlibacter sp.
TCGAAAGCGCAGCGCCCTTCTAGGAGAACGCCATGTCCCTGCCCTCCCGCCGCCGCGTCGCCGCCGCGCTGGTGGCCCTGCCCTTCTGCTGGACGGCGCGCGCGCAACCGGCCGCACGCCGCCGCCCCACGCCGGCGCAGACCGAAGGCCCGTTCTATCCCGTCGCCCTGCCCGCGGACAGCGACGCCGACCTGCTGCGCAACGGTCGCCTCGCCTATGCGCAGGGCCAGCCGGCCTGGGTGGAGGGCGTCGTGGCCGACCTCGACGGCAAGCCGCTGCGCGGAGCGCAGGTGGAGATCTGGCAGTGCGACCACGCCGGCCACTACCACCACCCCGGCGACGGCGGGCGGGCCGACCACGCGTTCCAGGGTTTCGGGCGGGCCACGGTGGACGGCGACGGCCGCTACCGCTTCCGCACCATCAAGCCCGTACCGTACACCGGCCGCACGCCGCACATTCACGTCAAGGTGAGGCTCGGGCGGCGCGAACTGCTCACCACGCAGCTGTATGTCGAGGGCGATGCGCACAACGAACGCGATTTCCTCTGGCGCAACCTCGGCGCCGACCGCGCGCTGGTGACCGTGCCTTTCCGCGCCGGCGCCGACGGCCTGCAGGCGACGTTCCCCATCACGGTCGCGGTATAGGATGGAAGCATGAGCCAAAGACACCTCACTATCCTCACAGGCGCTTCGCGCGGCATGGGCCTTGCCATGGCGCAGCAGCTCCTGGCACAAGGCCATGACCTCCTGTGCATCTCCCGCAAGCCCAATGAAGTCCTGGCGGCCCAGGCGAGCGCCGCGGGCCGTGCCTGCGAGCAATGGCCGCAGGACCTGGCCCGTGCGGAGACCGCCGCCGCGCGCCTGCAGACCTGGCTGGAGGGGCAGGACGCAGGTGGCGTGGCCTCCGTCACGCTGATCAACAACGCGGGACTGATCCCGCGCATCGCACCGATCGAGGACATCCCGGCCGACCAGCTGGTGGAGGCGATGCGCGTCGACCTGGAGGCGCCGATGCTGCTGACCGCGGCATTCCTGCGCGCGACGAGCAACTGGAAGGCGCCGCGCAAGGTGCTGAACATCTCCTCCGGCCTGGGCCGCCGTGCGATGGCCTCCCAGTCCGCCTACTGCGCGGCCAAGGCCGGCATGGACCACTTCACGCGCTGCGTGGCGCTGGAGCAGGAGAAGCTGTCCAACGGCGCGCGCGTATGCTCGCTGGCGCCCGGCGTGATCGACACCGACATGCAGGTGCAGCTGCGCAGCGCGGACCCCAAGCGCTTCCCCGACATGGGCAACTTCGTCGGCATGAAGGAGAAGGGCATCCTGTCGACGCCGTCGGATGCCGCGGCTCGCGTGCTGGCGTTCCTGCAGCGGCCCGATTTCGGCAGCAACGCGGCGGCGGACGTGCGCGACGCGTAAGGAAAGCAACGTCCGGGACGCGCCACGGATTTCAACGCAGAAGACGCAGAACAAAGACAAAGGACGCAAACGAAACCTTGTCTCCTTTCGCGTCTTTTGACTTCCTTTGGTTTTCCTTCTGCGTTGAAAACCTCGGAACGTCCGTTTCGTCGTCAATCGCCCTGGAACCCGCCTCCACGCACCGTCACCACGAGCGTGTCACGGTAGCCAGCGGCGCCGTCCGGCTGGATCGGGGTGGTCTCGTGCACCACGCGCGCGTCGTCCAGCAGCAGCACGCTCCAAGGCTCGGCGAGGGTGAAGCGCTGGCCGGCGGGCCCGTCGGCTTCGAAGACCCGCGTCTCGCCGCCCTTCACCCCTTCGCGCGCCACGAGGAACACCGCCACCAGGTCGACGCCATCGCGGTGCGCGCCTTCCGGCGTCGGGCGGCCGATGCCGCCTTCGGTGTCGATGCGGAACTGGTGCGCCTCGATGTACCAGGGCCGGGAACCCTTGAGCCCGGACGACAGGCGCGCCATCGCGTGCATCAGGCCCGTCCACGCGGGCTGCGCAACCACCTGCGGCGCCACCGGCTCGAACCAGCGTTGCATGCCGCCGTGCAGGGCGTTGTATTCCAGCGGCTGCCAGTGCGCGCGGTGCGGCGCTTGCGCCAGGCGCTCGCCTTCCGCGACGAAGCAGGAGTGGCGGCGGCGGCGGTAGCGGCCGCCGTCCTTCAGGTACGCATCGGGCGGCAGGTCTTCCCAGGACGACCGCAACGCCATCAGCTCCGCCAGCGTGCAGCCAGCGAGCGCGCAAACCGCTTGCGGCGCGAGCACGGCATACCCCTGCTGCCGCAGCTGCGGGGCGATCTGTTCGACGGGGGTGTAGGCCGGGCTCAGGTGCATGGCCCGAGCTTACCGAAAGCTCAAGGGGAGACTGTCACGCCCTTCCAGAAGGCCACACGATCCTTCACCATTTCGGCCTCCGGCTTCGGATCGGGGTAATACCACACCGCTTCCGGGTTCAGCTCGCCATCGACCATCAGCGAGTAGTAGCTCGCCTGGCCCTTCCAGGGACAGCTGGTGCGGTGGTTGCTGAAGGTGACGTACTCGCGCTTGAGCGCCGAGGCCGGGAAGTAGTGGTTGCCTTCCACCACCACGGTGTCGTCGCTCTCGGCGATCGTGACGCCCTTCCAGGTTGCCTTCATCGGTTCTCTCCTCAAGGTGCGTGCAGCCAGTGCACGCTGAACAGCCGGTCCGGATCCGTCCAGGCCGGGCCCGGCCGGAACCCGGCCCGAACGGCCAGCTCCCGCAAGCCGTCGACGGTGAACTTGTACGAATTCTCGGTGTGCAGGCTCTCGCCTTCCTCGATCACGTGGCGTTCCCCTGCCAGCGTCACGGTCTGCCGCTCGCGGCTGACCAGGTGCATCTCGATGCGCTGCAGCGTCGCGTTGTAGAAGGCATAGTGATGGAAACGGGACAGGACGAAATTCGTACCCAGCTCGCGGTTGGCGCGCGCCAGCAGGTTCAGGTTGAACGCCGCCGTCACGCCCTGCGCGTCGTTGTAGGCAGCGTGCAGCACGTGGGGATCCTTCACCAGGTCCGCGCCCAGCAGCAGCGCACCACCCTGCAGCATGGCCGCCGCGCGTCGCAGGAAGGCGAGTGCTTCGTCCGGCGTGAAGTTGCCGAGCGTGGACCCCGGGAAGAAGCCGATGCGCTTGCCGCTGGCTTCGCGCGCGGGGAGCGCGAGCTCCTGCGTGTAGTCGCCCACCACCGGCTGCACGTCCAGTCCCTGGAATGCGGCGCGGAGGATCGCCGCCGAATCGCGCAGGTGCTCGCCCGAAATGTCGATCGGCAGGTAGCGCGCCGGGCGTTCGAACGCCTTCAGCAGCAGCCGCACCTTGCGCAGCGACCCGGCGCCGAACTCGACGATCTCCGCGGCCGGGCCGGCCAGTGCCGCCATCTCGCCCGCCCGTTGCTCGAGGATGCCGATCTCGCTGCGCGTGGGGTAGTACTCGGGCAACTCGCAGATGCGGTCGAACAGGCGCGAGCCTTCCGCGTCGTAGAAGTACTTGGGCGAAATGCTGCGCGGCCGGGCCGCCAGCGCCGCGGCAAGG
>JAJNBO010000380.1 GCA_021156245.1 Ramlibacter sp.
TTCTCGACGACGAACTTGCCGCCGGCGACCTTGAGCATCACGCCGGTTTCGTTCGTGTAGCCCCAGTGGTCGTCCTTGGTCCAGTTCATCACGCCGTGCGAGAACACGGTGCGGCCCATGGTCTCGAAGGCGTCGCGCAGGCCGGCGCGGAACTCCGGGGTCCCCGGCTTGCCCTTCTTCAGCGCGATCGGCACGGCCTTTTCCAGCGCGATGGCGGCGTCGTAGGAGTGGCCGGCGAACTGGTTGGGCGGGCCGAAGGCCTTCTCGTACTTGCCGAAGAAGTCGACGGCCAGCTTCTTGGACGGATGGTTGTCGGGCAGCTGCTCGCCCACCATCGCCGGGCCGGACACCACGTAGGTGCCTTCCACGGCCTTGCCGCCGATGCGCATCAGGTCTTGCGTGGCCGCGGCGTGCGTCTGGTAGATCTTGCCCTTGTAGCCACGGTCGACGATGGCCATCTGCGGCATCGCGGCGCCGGAGCCCGAGGCCACGACCAGGATCGCGTCCGGGTTGGCGGAGGTCAGCTTCAGGGCCTGAGGCGTCACGCTGGTGTCGGTGCGGGCGAAGCGCTCGGTCGCGACGATCTTCATGCCGGCCTTCTCGGCCAGCGGTGCCAGCGCCTTGAGCCACAGTTCGCCGTACGCGTCGGTGTAGCCGAGGAAGCCGATCGTCTTGATGTTCTGCTTCTTCATGTGCTCCACCATGGCGTAGGCCATGACCTCGTTGCCCTGCGGCAGGCGGAACAGCCACGGGCTGTCACCACCCACGGGCGAGGCGGCGAGCTGCACCGTCTTGAACTCGGTGGCCACGGGTGTCATCGCGCCGGCGACCGGGGTCAGGCAAGAACCGATGATCAGGTCGACCTTGTCTTCGGTGACGAACTTGCGGGCGTTGGCCACGCCCTTGCCCGGGTCGGAAGCGTCGTCGAGGATGATCAGGTTGACCTTCTCGCCGGCGATCTCCTTGGGGAACAGCTTGAACTGGTTCTGCATCGGGATGCCGAGGCCGGAGCCGGGGCCGGTCAGCGACAGGCTGACGCCGACGTTGATGTCGGCCAGCGCGGCGCCGGCGGCGGCCAGGGCCACCGCGGCCGTGACCAGGGAACGCGCGAACTTTTTCATGGGACTTTGTCTCCGTGGGTTGGTGAGGGTTTCAGCGCGGCGCCATGCGCAGCGCGCCGTCGAGGCGGATCACCTCGCCATTGAGGTGGGTGTTCGTGACGATATGACAGGCGAGCTGGGCGAACTCTTCGGGTTTGCCCAGGCGTGAGGGGAACGGGATGGACGCGGCCAGCGACTGCTGCACCGGCTCCGGCAACTGCTTCATCAGCGGCGTGGAGAACAGGCCGGGAGCGATGGTGCAGACCCGGATGCCGTGCTGCGCGAGATCGCGCGCCATCGGCAGCGTCATGCCCACCAGGCCGCCCTTGGAGGCGCTGTACGCCTGCTGGCCCACCTGGCCGTCGTAGGCGGCGACCGAGGCGGTGAACATCATCACGCCGCGCTCACCATCTTCCAAGGGGGCCATCCGCGCGCAGTCGGCGGCGAACAGCCGGCTGACGTTGTAGGTGCCGATGAGGTTGACGTGGATGACCCGGGCGAAGTCTTCCAGAGGCGCCGCGCTGCCGTCCTTCTGCACGACGCGCCTGGCGGTGCCGATGCCGGCGATGTTCATCAGGATGCGCGCGGGGCCGTGCCGTCCGCCAGCCTTGGCGATGGCAGCGGCCACGCTGTCCGCGTTGGTGATGTCGCACTCGCAGGCGATGCCGCCGATGTCGGCTGCGACCTTTTCCGCGAGTGCGTGGTTGACGTCGAGCACGGCGACCTTCGCGCCGGCCGCGGCCACGGCGCGTGCAGTGGCTTCGCCGAGGCCCGAGGCGCCGCCGGTGACGAGCGCGGCCTGTCCCTGGATGTTCATCGCTTCTCCTCGCGGGGCTTGAGCGTGAAGGGCAGGCGCTCGTCGTGGAAGGCCTGCACCAGGGCGTCGCGGTGTTTGAGCACGGCGCGCTGGTTGATGGAGCCCTTGTCGGTGACCTCGCCCTTGTCGATGGAGGGCGCCTCGTGCATCAGGTGCAGCCGCGCCACGCGGCTCGCGCTGCCGGTCGCCTGCGCCGCCAGCGCATCGACGACGCCCTGGAAGTGGGCCTGCACCGCGGCGCTTTCCAGCACGTCCTTCAGCGGCGCGTCGGCCGGCAGGTGCGGCGTGAGCTTGCGGATCGCGACGGTGGGGAAGAGGAGGGCGCCGACCTCGTTGCGGTTCAGCCCGGTGATCACGGCGTCCTGGGTGTAGGGGGCGCCGGCCGCGATGATCTTCGCGCGCAGCGGCCCGACGCTGACGAACGTGCCGGTGGCGAGCTTGAAGTCCTCGGCAATGCGGCCGTCGAACTTGAGGCCCTTGTTCGGCTCGTTCTCGTCGATCCACAGCACCGCGTCGCCGGTGCAGAAGAAGCCCTCGTCGTCGAAGCACTCCGCGGTCGCTTCCGGATTGCGCCAATAGCCGGGCGTGACGTTGGGGCCCTTGTAGCGGATCTCCGTCTTGCCCTCCGTGGGCACGAGCTTCAGCTCCATGCCGGGGGTCGGCAGGCCGAGGTAGCCGGATCTCACCTCGGGACTGGTGATGAACACGGCGAAGGGAGAGGACTCGGTCATGCCCAAGCCGGTGCCCATCACGATGCGTTCGCCGATCTCGGCTTCCTGCACCTCGTGCAGCAGGTCCCAGATCGGCTGCGCCAGGGCGGCGCCCGAGTAGAAGAACATCCGCACCCGCGACAGCAGGTTCCTGCGCAGCACCGGATCGGCCTTCATGGCATGGGCGATCGCCTCGAAGCCGGTCGGCACGTTGAAGTACACCGTCGGCGCGATCTCGCGCAGGTTGCGCAGCGTCTCGGCCATGCCGGCGGGCGTCGGCTTGCCGTCGTCGATGTAGTAGGTGCCGCCGTTGTAGATGGTCAGGCCGATGTTGTGGTTGCCCCCGAACGTATGGTTCCAGGGCAGCCAGTCCACCAGCACCGGGGGCTCGTCCGCCAGCACCGGCATCGACTGCCGCATCTGCTGCTGGTTGGCGCACCACATGCCGTGCGTGTTGATCACGGCCTTGGGCAACTTGGTGGAGCCGGAGGTGAACAGGAACTTGGTGATCGTCTCGGGGCCCGTGGCCTGCATCGCCTGGTCGACCGCCGCCGTCGGCTCCGTCTCCAGCAACTGCTGCAGCGAAGTCGTGCTGCGGCCTTCGATCTCGCCCTCCGCGAGCACGACTTCGACGTCGGCTGGCACCGTTGCCCGGATCGCCTTCCCGTAACGCGCCGCATCGGTGGTGAACACGAGTCCCGGCGTCAGCGTCTGCAGCACGTGCCGCAGCTTTTCGAAGTCCTGGCTGATCGTGGAGTACGCGGATGACACCGGCGAGTACGGGATGCCGGCATAGAGGCAGCCCACCGCGATCATCGCGTGCTCGAGGCTGTTCTCGCTCAGGATGGCGACCGGCCGCTCGGGGCCGAGGCCGCGA
>JAJNBO010000381.1 GCA_021156245.1 Ramlibacter sp.
CGCGCACTGCGTGGAACTTCGTCGTCAACAACGACATCCGCGGCAACAACGGCGTCAGCCTCGGCTACGGCCGCTAAGGCGTGAAACGGGGCGGGCTGCAAGGCCCGTCCCGTACCGCCTCCCGCCGCGCCCGCGCGCGGATTACCATCCGTCCCACATCGATCCGCGATTCAAGATGCCCCCAGCTGTCCGCCACCTTGTCTGCGCCGCGCTCCTCGCGGCGCTCGCGCCTGCCTGGGCCCAGGCGAGCCGCGACGACGCGGCGGCCGCCGCCTTGCGCGTGGCGAGCGGGCGGGTGCTCGCCGTGGACCGCGCACAGTCGGGCGAGCGCCCGGTGTGGCGCGTCAAGGTCGTCACCGCCGCCGGGGAAGTGCGCGTGATCGTCATCGACGTGGCTTCGGGCCAGCCGGTGCCGGGACGCTGACGCCGCCGCGCGATGCGATTGCTCCTGATCGAGGACGACGTCGACCTGCGCCAGGGGCTCAAGCGCCAGCTGGAGGCCGACGGCTACCGCGTGGACGAAGCAGCGGACGGCGAGGAAGGCCTCTTCCTCGCGCGCGAATATCCCTTCGACCTGGCGATCGTCGACCTCGGCCTGCCCAAGTTGAACGGCCTGGCCATCGTGCAGCGCCTGCGCGCGGAGGGCCGGGCCACGCCCATCCTGATCCTCACCGCGCGCGGCACCTGGCAGGACAAGGTAGTGGGCCTGGAAGCCGGCGCCGACGACTACCTGGTCAAGCCTTTCGAATACCCGGAACTCGCGGCGCGCGTGAAGGCCTTGCTGCGGCGCTCGC
This sequence comes from Ramlibacter sp., assembly GCA_021156245.1. GTDB lineage: Bacteria > Pseudomonadota > Gammaproteobacteria > Burkholderiales > Burkholderiaceae_C > Ramlibacter. The sequence continues at coordinate 795 of JAJNBO010000381.1, forward strand.
TGAAGGCGACCACCGACGTGCTCACGCTGGGACCGGTGAGCATCGACTTCTCCACCCAGGCCGTGCGCCTGGCCGGAGAGCCGCTGGAGCTCACCGCCTATGAGTACCGCCTGCTGGAATACCTGGTGCGCGAGCGCGAGCGCGTGGTCACCAAGCAGGAGCTGTCGGACTACCTCTATCCGCACGGCGACGACCGCGACAGCAACGTGCTGGAGGTGCTGATCGGCCGGCTGCGCCGCAAGCTGGACCCGCAGGGGACGCTCTCGCCCATCGAGACGCTGCGCGGCCGCGGCTACCGCTTCACCCTGGAATGAAACCGGGCTACTCCATCCGCGCCCGCCTGCTGCTCGGCGCCGCGCTGGTGTTGCTGGCTTTCCTCGCCGCGGCCGGCTTCGCGGTGCAGCGTGCCCACGCCGACAGCGTGCGCGACGCGCATTTCGGCCGCCTGCAAGGCACGGTGTACCTGCTGCTCGCGCGCGCGGAGATCGACGACGCCGGTGGGCTGCAGATGCCGCAGGAGTTCGCGGAGCCGCGGCTGTCGCTGCCGGGCTCGGGCCTGTACGCGGCCATCTTCAACGTGCGCCGCAACGAGGAGTGGATCTCCTCCTCCAGCGTCGGGGAGACGCCGCCGTTCCGCCGCAGCCAGGAGGTCGGGCAGTGGAGCTACGGCGCGCTGGAGCAGGGCACGCGCCGCTTCCTCTCGGCCACCTATGCCGTCAACTGGGCCGGCCCCGCCGGAGCGACGCCGCTGGTGCTGAGCGTGCTGGAGGACCGCACCGCCTTCGACCGCGAGATCGCCACGTTCACGCGCACGCTCTGGCTGTGGCTGGGCGGCGCCGCGTTGCTGCTGCTGGTGGCCCAGACGATGCTGCTGCACTGGGGCTTGCTGCCCCTGAAGCGGGTGGCCGCCGAGATCCGCCGCGTCGAAGGCGGCGACCAGGATGCGATCGAGGGCCTCTATCCCACCGAGCTCTCGGGACTGACGGACAACCTGAACACCCTCATCCAGCAGGAGCGCGTGCGGCAGACCCGCTACAAGGAGGCGCTGAGTTTCCTGGCGCACAGCCTGAAGACGCCGCTGGCGGTGCTGCGCAATACGCTCGGCGAGCCGCAGCAACTGCCTTCGGTGGTCGCGCAGCAGGTGAACCGCATGGACGACATCGTGCAGCACCAGCTGGGCCGCGCGGCCGCCAGCGGCAGCGCGCGGTTCACGCGGCCGGTGCCGGTGGCGCCGGTGCTCGAGCGCATCCGGGAAGCGCTGGGCAAGGTGTACGCGGACAAGGGCGTCGACATCCGGGTGGACTTGGCCCCCGGCCTCGCCTGGCGGATCGCCGAAGCGGACCTGTTCGAGATGATGGGCAACCTGATGGACAACGCGGCCAAGTGGGCCAGGTCACGCGTGGTGGTCCGGGCGTGGCGGGAGGGCCCGGCACTGCGCCTGCGCATCGACGACGACGGCGCCGGCTTCAGCGACACGGAGTCCATCCTGCGGCTGCACGTGCGGCTGGACGAGCGGGTACCCGGCCACGGCGTCGGGCTGGCGGTGGTGAACGATCTCGTGGCCAGCTACGAAGGGACGATGAAGCTGGAGCGCGCCGACATCGGCGGCGGGCGCGTGGACATCGCCTTGCCGGGACGTTGACGTGCGGCTTCGTCTCGGGGGCCACGCGTCGTAGCGGAGGTGTGGCCGTGGACGCGGGTTTCTATAATTCGCCGTGCCCACCTCCGCCCTGTACCGCCGCGTCTGGCGCTGGCACTTCTACGCCGGACTGGTCTGCCTGCCCTTCCTCCTGCTGCTGTCGGTGACCGGCGCGCTGTACCTGTTCAAGGACCCCATCGAATCGGTCGTGTATGCGCGGCTGCGCTCCGTGCAGCCGGGCACGACACCATCGCTCGACGCCGAGGCGCTGGTCGCCCACGCACTGCAGGCCACGCCGGGCGGCCAGCCGGTGCGCTTCATCGCACCGGAACGAGCGGGTCGCAGCGCGGAAGTCGGCATCCACACCGCGGACGGCACCGTCGCGGTGTACCTCGACCCATCGACCGGACGCGTGCTCGGCAGCCTCGCGGACGACAGCCGATTGATGGAGGTGGTGAAGGGGCTTCACTCGCTGACGCTCGCAGGGCCGGTGGCCAACTACTGGATCGAGATCGTCGCCGGCTGGGCGATCGTGCTGGTGGTCACGGGCGTCTTCCTGTGGTGGCCGCGCGGCGGCGGCGGCGCTTACCGCATCCGCGGCGGCCCGGCCGAGCGCACATGGTGGCGGGACCTGCACGCGGTCACCGGCGTCACCGCGGCCGCGGCCATCCTGTTCCTCGCCGTCACCGGCATGCCGTGGTCGGCGTTCTGGGGGCAGCAGTTCGGGCGGCTGACCAGCGAATGGGGGCTTAGCGCGCCGCAGTACGTGTGGGGCAAGCCGCAATCGGCGAAGCCGCTGGCGGCATCGCTCGGGGAGGTGCCGTGGGCGCTCGCTCAGGTGCCCGTGCCGTCGTCCGATCCGCACGCGCACCACGGCGCCGCTGCGGCTGCGCCCCCCGCCCCTGCAACGAAGCCGCCGCAGGAACGCGCGTTCGGCCTGAACGAGGCGTTGCGCACCTTCGAACGGCTCGGCATGCCGCCGGGCACGCCGGTCGCCCTGCCGGCCGGGCCCACCGGCGTGTACTCGGCGCTGCGGCTGGACGACGAGGTGCAGGCCGAGCGCGTGG
>JAJNBO010000382.1 GCA_021156245.1 Ramlibacter sp.
GCGGGCGGCCACGTGCACGGCCACGGCTGCAGCCACTGAACGAGGGGCCATGAGCAAGACCCACTTCGGCTACGAATCGGTCGACGAGCAGGAGAAGGCGCGCCGCGTGCGCGGCGTGTTCGATTCCGTGGCGCCGCGCTACGACATGATGAACGACCTCATGTCGATGGGCCTGCACCGCGCGTGGAAGGCTTTCACCGTGCTGCGCGCGGACCTGCGGCCGGGCCACCGCGTGCTGGACATCGCCGGCGGCACTGGCGACCTGGCCCAGGCATTCGCGGCCAAGGTCGGCGGCAGCGGGCTGGTGGTGCACACCGACATCAACACCTCCATGCTGCGCGTCGGACGCGACCGGCTGCTCGATGCAGGCCTCGTCCTGCCCACCGTCGCCTGCGACGCGGAGAAACTGCCTTTTGCCCGCGACAGCTTCGACCGCGTCAGCGTCGGCTTCGGCCTGCGCAACATGACGCACAAGGACAAGGCGCTGGCGGAGATGTGCCGGGTGCTCAAGCCCGGTGGCAAGCTGCTGGTGCTGGAGTTCTCCAAGGTGGCGCGGCCGCTCGAGAAGGCGTATGACTGGTATTCGTTCAACGTCCTGCCGCGGCTGGGCCGGCTGGTAGCGGGCGACGAGTCGAGCTACCGCTACCTGGCGGAATCGATCCGCATGCACCCGGGGCAGGAGGAACTGAAGGCCATGATGAAGAAAAACGGCTTCGGCCACGTGGACTATCACAACCTGACCGCCGGGGTGGCCGCCCTGCATGTTGCAATCAAGTGCTGAGCCTCCATCTGGCCTGGCAAGGAGTGTCGTCATGAAGATCTGGACCGTTCTGCTCGCAAGCGTGCTCGCCTTCGGCGCCCTGGACGCGGATGCGCGCCGGCTGGGCGGCGGCGGCTCCATGGGCCGCCAGTCCCCGAACGTGACGCAGCGCCAGGCGGCCCCGCCGGCCGCCACGCCCAATGCACCGGCGGCGCAACGCAGCCCCACCGCCGCGCCGGCGCCCGGCGCCGCCGCGGCGCAGCCGGCACGCCGGCCCTGGGGCGGCATCCTCGGCGGGCTCGCAGCCGGCCTGGGCCTCGCCTGGCTGGCCAACGCACTGGGCTTCGGCGCCGGCTTCGCCAACATCCTGATGATCATCCTGCTGGTGGTGGTCGTGCTGGGCGTCGTCGCGGCGATCCGCGCCCGCCGGCAACAGCCCGCGATGGCGGGCGCCTACGGTGGCGCGAGCGGCTTCCCCGGCTCGACGGCGGAGTACCCGAGCAACCCGCGCCAGTACAACCCCATGAAGGTCGGCAACGACGCGTCGGCGCGGCCCTGGGAAGACGCGACGATTCCGGCGCAGGGCACGGCCGGCGGCATCCGGATCGGCTCCGGCCTGGGCGGGCCGCGCGGCACGCTCGAAGGTTCGCAGACCTGGGGCGTCCCGCCCGGCTTCGACACCGACGGCTTCCTGAACGCGGCCAAGCGCAACTTCGTGACGCTGCAGGACGCCTGGGACCGCTCCGACGTGAGCACCCTGCGCAGCATGATGACCGACGAGATGCTGACCCAGATCCGCACGCAGATCGCCGAGCGCGACCGGCAGGGCCCGCTCGACCCGTCGCAGCGCACCGAGGTCGAAATGCTCGAGGCGCAGCTGCTCGGCATCGAGGAGCTGGACACCGAGTACATGGCCAGCGTGGAGTTCTCCGGAATGATCCGCGAGGAGCCCTCGGCCGGCCCCAGCCCGTTCCGCGAAGTGTGGAACATGGTCAAGCCCAAGGACGGCTCCGCCGGGTGGCTGGTGGCCGGGGTCCAGGCGCTTCAATAGTCCTGTCATTCCCGCCTGCGCGGGGATGACGGCGAGCGCACTGCCGACGGGCGGAGTACTTGATAATCGCGCGCTATGTCCTCGCCCGCATCCTTCCTCGACCAGCTCTTCGACCGCTTCGGCCAGGCCCTCCAGCCTCCGGGCTGGGTGGTCGAGGAGATGCAGCGGCGCGTGGTGCTCATGCTCAATCACGTGCTGCAGCAGGAACCCGAGGCGCAGGCGCGGCTGAAGCGCCAGTCCGGCCGCGTGGTCGAGGCGCATTGGCGGCATTTCAACGTGCGGCTGCAAGCCACGCCGGCCGGCCTGCTGGACCTGGCGCCGCTGACGCAGCTGCCGGACCTGCAGCTCACCCTGACCGACGAGTCGCCGTTCGCCCTGGCGCAGTCCGCCCTGCGCGGCGAGAAGCCGGCCGTGCGCATCGCCGGTGACGTGCAGCTCGCCGCGGAGGTGCAGTGGCTGGTGGACCACGTGCGCTGGGACCTGGAAGAGGACCTGTCCCGCGTCATCGGCGACGCGCCGGCGCACACCATCGGCCAGGCTACTCGGCGCATGGCCGACGCGGTACGGCAGTTCGTCGCGCGGGGTCCCGCGGCGCCGTCGACGCCGGCCACTCCGGCCGCGTCACCCGCACCGGGGCAGGCCGGAGGATGACGCGCTACCTGCGCGCCGCCTTCATCCTCTGGGTGATCCTGCGCTACGGGCTGGACGAGCTGGCGCTCTCCGGCTACCGCCCGTTGCACGGGCTGGCCCGCGTGATCACCTTCGGGCGCCGCCGCCATCTCGGCGCGCCGCGCGGCCAGCGCCTGCGACAGGCGCTGGAGCACCTGGGTCCCATCTTCGTCAAGTTCGGCCAGGTGCTCTCGACGCGGCGCGACCTGCTGCCCCCGGACATCGCCGACGAGCTGGCCCTGCTGCAGGACCGCGTGCCGCCATTCCCTTCCGAGGTGGCCGTCGCGACGATCGAGCGCTCCTTCGGCCGGCCGCTGGCCGCGGTGTTCGAGAGCTTCGAGCAGGAGCCGGTCGCCAGCGCGTCGATCGCCCAGGTGCACTTCGCCACCATCCGCACGCGCGACGGCCAGCTGCGCGAGGTGGCGGTGAAGGTGCTGCGCCCCGGCATGCTGCCGGTGATCGAGAAGGACCTGGACCTGATGCGGCTGATGGCCGGCTGGGTCGAGAGCGTCTCGTACGACGCGCGCCGCCTGAAGCCGCGCGAGGTGGTGGCGGAATTCGACAAGTACCTGCACGACGAGCTGGACCTGGTGCGCGAGGCGGCCAACGCAGCGCAGCTGCGGCGCAACATGATGGACCTGCACATGGTGCTGATCCCGGAGATGTACTGGGACTTCGTGCACCCGGAGGTGATCGTGATGGAGCGCATGAAGGGCGTTCCGATCAGCCAGGTGGACCGGTTGCGCGAAGCCGGCGTCGACATGCGTCAACTGGCGCGCGACGGTGTCACGATCTTCTTCACCCAGGTGTTCCGCGACGGCTTCTTCCACGCCGACATGCACCCGGGCAACATCCAGGTGAGCCTGGAGCAGGGCACCTTCGGCCGCTACATCTCGCTGGACTTCGGCATCATCGGCACGCTCACGGAGTTCGACAAGGACTACCTGGCGCAGAATTTCACCGCCTTCTTCCGCCGTGACTACAAGCGCGTGGCGGAGCTGCACATCGAGTCCGGG
>JAJNBO010000021.1 GCA_021156245.1 Ramlibacter sp.
AGGTCGCGGATGATGGCGTCGACGTCCTTGCCGACGTAGCCCACCTCGGTGAACTTGGTTGCCTCCACCTTGATGAAGGGCGCATCGGCCAGCTTGGCGAGGCGCCGCGCGATCTCGGTCTTGCCCACGCCCGTGGGGCCGATCATCAGGATGTTCTTGGGGGTGATCTCGTGGCGCAGCTTCTCGTCCACCTGCTGGCGCCGCCAGCGGTTGCGCAGCGCGATCGCGACCGCGCGCTTGGCGTCCTTCTGGCCGACGATGTGGCGGTCGAGCTCGGAGACGATTTCCTGGGGGGTCATCGCGCTCATTCCAGCACCTCGAGCGTATGGTTCATGTTGGTGTAGATGCAGAGCTCGCCGGCGATCTCCAGCGACTTCTTGACGATGTCCTTCGCGCCGAGCTCGGTGTTGTCCAACATGGCCTTCGCCGCTGCCTGCGCGTAGCCGCCGCCGGAGCCTATGGCGATGATGCCGTGTTCGGGCTCCAGCACGTCGCCGTTGCCCGTGATGATGAGCGATGACTCGCGGTCGGCGACGGCGAGCATCGCCTCCAGCCGCCGCAGCACGCGGTCGGTGCGCCAGTCCTTGGTGAGTTCGATGGCCGCGCGCACCAGGTGGCCCTGGTGCTTCTCGAGCTTGCCTTCGAAGCGTTCGAAGAGGGTGAAGGCGTCGGCGGTGGCGCCGGCGAAACCGGCCAGCACCTTGTCGTGGTAGAGCTTGCGGACCTTGCGGGCCGAACCCTTGACGACGATGTTGCCCAGGGTGACCTGGCCGTCGCCGCCGATCGCTACCTGCCAGCGGCCGTCGCTGGCCTTGCGCCGGACGCTGACGATGGTCGTGCCGTGAAACTGTTCCATAGCCGTTGCAGCTTGGGGCTGCCCGGCCGGATTGCAAGTGACGGCGCAGCGGTCATCCCCGCGCAGGCGGGGAGCCAGATGCGTCTAATCGTTGCGGACGGAAATCCGTGCGTGCTCGCTGATGCCGATGACGTTGAAGAAGGCGGCCACGAGCCGGTGCACGTCGACGAACTGCACCTGCCGGCCCTCGGCCTCGCGCGCGGTCACCCAGTTGAGCAGGGTGCCGGCGGCGGTGAAGTCGATGCGCATCAGGCGCGCGCACGAGACGATCATGATGTCGGCGTCCGCCAGCTTGGCGTCGAGCGTGTCGATGGCGTCCTTGCCGTCCCCCAGGATCTGGCCGGAAAGTTCCACGGTCGCGACGCTGGACAGCTGCGAATTCATCGACGGCATGCCGGAGTCGCCGTAGCCCGTGCCCGCGGCAAAGCTGGAGACGATGGAATCGCGGAAGGCTTCGCCGATGATGGTGTTGCGGGCGACGCTGCCGTCCGCCTGCAAGGTCTTGTAGTCGCAGCGCGCGCTGTCCCAGGACGGCGGCGACACCTCGTAGGTGACGCAGTAGTCCAGCGCCACCAGTTCGAATTCGTCCGGGCGGTGCATGACGCGCAGCACCTCCATGCGCAGCTTCCACCAGGCGGGGTTGGCCGAGCGGTCACCGGACGGCGTCGCGTCCTTCAGCACCTTCTCCAGCGACTCCGCGCCCATGAAGCGCAGCTGCACGTTCTGCGTCGCCCACTGCGTGAAGAGGCGCGTGAGCGGCTCCACCGCCGATTCCACGATCGAGTTCAGCTTGGTCCAGTTCAGCTTGTAGGGCTGGCTGGCCCTGTTCATCGCGGCGTTCAGCGCGGCCAGGGTCTGGGTGCCGAAGATCGCCGGGCAGTTCCAGTCCGCCACCGGCACGCCCGCGGGCGCGGCCGCGGTCGCCGCCGTGTTCATCTTGCCGACGATTTCCGGCAGCGAGAACCACTGCGGCGCCGAGCGACCGAAGCGGCTGGCGAACTCGATCGCCGCGGTCTCGAAGCCGGGCTGGCGACCGATGGCGCGGTACAGGTCGAACAGCGTCAGCCAGGTCTCGTCATGGTTCACGCGCGAGCCTTGCGGGCCGAGCACTTCGAGCAGGCCCGCCTCGGCGCCGTCGTCGTCGCCGTTGGCAAATCGGATGGACGCTTCCTCAAGCTCCGGGTCGTGCGCGAACTCCTCGACCTGGATGGCGAACTGCTTGGACTGCGAGAAGGCGCTGGGCAGGCTCGGCGCGCCTGCGACCGCATCGCTGCGCGCGGCAACCTGCGGCGCGGCGGCGGCCACCTGGGGAGGTGCAGCCACGGGCCGCTGCGGCGTGAGCGGCGCGCCGGAGGTGGGCGCGGGCTCCTGCTGCTGCGGCACGAGGCCCGCATTGCGGGTGGATTCCTCGGGCAGCACCGACTCCATCAGCGAGGGCGACACGGTCGCCGGCGCCGTGACCGCGGGCGCCAGCTCCTGGGGCGCCGTGCGCGCATAGCTCGCCCCGGGCGAGCCGGCCGATGCAGCCATGCCCGCGCCGGCGCGCAACGCCTCGGGCGTCATGTGCGCCGACATGGGGTATTCGCTGTTCACCTGCGAAGACTGCGACTGCGGGCCATGCTTGGTCTTCCACCACTGCATGGACATCTGCGCCTCGATCTCGTCGATCTTCTTCAGCGTGGTCGCGCGGTCGTCCGGCTTGGACGGCATGGAACTCTGGAAGAAGGAAGGACGCAGCCCCGGGTCCTGCCCGGAGAGCACCTCGCTGCGCCGCATCTTGCGCAGCATGTCGAACTCGCGCTTGCGCACGAAGTCGTTGCGCCGCTTGCGCTCGATCATCTCCTTGAGCATCTGCTTGGAGTACGAGCTTTCGCGGTCGGTGTCCGCCTCGACGCCCTCCCCCCAGTTGGTGGAGGGGCTCTTGACGAACCGCACCACCCGCGACAGCAAGCCACCGGGTGCGGAGTCGTCCTTGGTTGCCATGGGTGGGTACTGCTTCCTTCGCGCGACTCAGTCGCCGAACATCTTCTGCTTCAACTCGCGGCGCTGCTGCGCCTCGAGCGACAGGGTGGCGGTGGGGCGGGCGAGCAGGCGGCCGACGCCGATCGGCTCGCCGGTTTCGTCGCAGTAGCCGTAGTCGCCGGCGTCGATGCGGGCGATGGACTGCTCGATCTTCTTGAGCAGCTTGCGTTCGCGGTCGCGCGTGCGCAGTTCGAGGGCGTGCTCCTCCTCGATCGTCGCGCGGTCGGCGGGGTCGGGGACGATGACGGTGTCCTCGCGCAGGTGCTCGGTGGTCTCACCGGCGCTGTTCAGGATGTCCGTCTTCAGCTGCAGCAGCTTCAGGCGGAAGAACGCCATCTGCTTCTCGTTCATGTACTCCGAATCCGGCATGGCCAGCACTTCGGCGTCCGAGAGCTCTTCGGCGGACTTCGTCTTCCAGTTGTTCGCGAGCTTCGGGTCTTTCTTGACGGCGACGACGGGCGGGGGCGTCAGGACGGATTGGGTTGCCATGGGGGTGTACGTTGCCTTGGCGGACCCGAAGACGGGGGCGGCCGCAGGTGCCGGGGCTGCCGAAGCGGGCGGCCGCGCAGGGGTCTGCGCGGGGGCGGGCTTGGCGGCGGCGGGCTGAGGCGCTGCGTTCTTCGGGGCCGTGGGTGGAGGGGATGCCTTGGGGGCGGCCGCCTTGGCGGGGGCCGGGCTGCCTTTGGCAGGGATTTTCTTGGCGGCGGCGACCACCGCCTTCGCGCCGGAGACGACGGCCTTGGCCACCGCGCCCAGTGCCTTGCCCGCGGCCTTGACCGGCGCCTTGGCGGCGGGCTTGGCTGCGGCCTTGACGGCCTTGGGGGCGGCTTTCGCCGGAGTCTTGGCTGCGACTTTCTTGACGGGGGCCTTCGCTACCGGCTTGGTGGCCTTGGCGGCTGGCTTCTTGACGGGTGTCTTCTTGGCGGCGGGCTTCGCAGCCTTCGCCGCCGGCTTGGAGGCCTTGGGTGCGGTCTTGGCTTTCGCCGCTGGTTTCTTGGTCTTGGCAGCGACCTTGGGCTGAGCCTTCACTTCCCGTCTCCTCGCGTCGTCGGCGCCGGCGGCCAGCGGTGCAGAGCCCGCATTCCTGCCGTTTCTTGTAAGTGGTACGCCTTCATGACCGGGCTTTATACCCTGATTGTCCTGCCTTGCACGACCGTGGACCTCCTTTTCATGGGGGCGCGCGTCTCCCTCCCTGCAAAGGGAACGTTCCGTGAGTTGCGGAAGCGAGACAAACATGGAAGGAGTACGCGCCGGTGGCTGAAGGGCGCCAGCCTAACCCCGCCTCAGCGGGCCCTCGTCTCAGACCACGCCTACGGGGCACGTCAGACAAGGCACTGCTCGAGCCCCTGCAGGAAGATGTCCCGCGGCAGGTCGATGCCGATGAACACCATCTTGCTGGTACGCGTCTCGCCCGCCGCCCACGGGGGGCCCAGGTCGCTTCCCATCAGCTGGTGCACGCCCTGGAAGATCACCTTGCGCTCTGTGCCCTGCATGTTCAGGACGCCCTTGTAGCGCAGCATCCGGGGGCCATAGATGTTCACGATGGCGCCCAGGAAGTCTTCCAGCTTCATGGGGTCGAACGCGCGGTCGGAGCGGAACACGAAGCTCTTGACGTCGTCGTCGTGGGCGTGGTGGTGCGGGTGGTCGCAGTGCTCGCCATGCTCGTGGTCGTGAACATGGTCATGATCATGGTGGGCGTGGTCGTGCCCGTCCTCCTTCAGGAAGTCCGGGTCGATGTCCAGCTTGGCATTGAGGTTGAAGCCCCGCAGGTCGAAGACGTCCTTGATCGGCACTTCGCCGAAGTGCACCGCCTGCTGCGGCGCGCGCGGGTTCATGTGCTTCAAGCGGTGCATCAGCGCGTCCACCTCGTCCTTGCCCACGAGGTCGGTCTTGCTGATGAAGATCTGGTCGGCGAAGCCCACCTGGCGGCGCGCCTCCTGGCGGTCGTCGAGCTGGTTGTCCGCGTGCTTGGCGTCCACCAGGGTGAGGATCGAGTCCAGCAGGTAGCTTTCGGCGATCTCGTCGTCCATGAAGAAGGTCTGGGCGACGGGGCCCGGATCGGCCAGGCCGGTGGTCTCGATCACCACCCGGTCGAAATCCAGCAGGCCCTTGCGCTTCTTGGCGGCGAGCAGCTGGAGTGCGGATCGGAGGTCTTCGCGGATGGTGCAGCAGATGCAGCCGTTGCTCATCTGCACGATCTGTTCCTGGGTGTCGCTGACCAGGATGTCGTTGTCGATGTTCTCCTCGCCGAACTCGTTCTCGATGACGGCGATCTTCTGCCCGTGTGCTTCGCTCAGCACGCGCTTGAGCAGGGTGGTCTTCCCGGACCCGAGGAAGCCGGTGAGGATGGTGGCGGGGATGAGGCTCATGCCTTTGAGTTTAGCCCTCGTCCAAGGGTCGTGATGGCTGAGGTCAATTCCAACAGCCGGACGCAAAGGGCGCAAAGAATACGCAAAGGACGCAAAAGGAAACCAAGACCTTTCTTGTTTCTTTTCTTCCCTCTCCCCTGTCTTCTTTTGCGTCCTTTGCGTGACCTTTGCGTCCTTTGCGTCCGGCTGTCCGCTGCTGAATCACTTGCGAATGACGACCAAGCCCTTCAGGTACTCCCCCTCCGGGAAAGCCAGCGTCATCGGATGATCCGGCGCGGCGCCCAGGCGGTCGGCGATGTAGCCGTCCACGTTCGCATCCGTGCCGGCGGAGGCGACGATCTTGTGGAACAGGTCGGCGCTGATGCCACCGGAGCAGGAGTACGTGAAGAGCACCCCGCCCGGCGCCAGCAGCTTCAGGCCCAGGCGGTTGATGTCCTTGTACGCCCGCGCCGCCTTCTCCGCGTGCGCCACGGTCGGCGCGAGCTTCGGTGGATCCAGCACGATGGCATCGAAAGTGCGGCCCGCCTCGATGAACTTGCGCAGGCTCGCATTCACGTCGGCATCGAGGAACTCCGCCTTGCCCGCGTCGAACCCATTCAGCGCCACGTTCGCCCGCGCCCGCTCAATCGCCGGGCCGGACGAATCGATCGACGTCACCTCCCCCGCCCCGCCCGCCAGCGCCGCGACGGTGAAGCCGCCCGTGTAGCAGTAGCAGTTCAACACCCGCTGGCTCCCGAGGCGCCGCACCCACTGCGCGAAGCGCGCGCGGCTGTCGCGCTGGTCCAGGTAGAAGCCGGTCTTGTGGCCAGTGGCGACGTCCAGGCCGAACTTCCACTCGTTCTCGGTCACCACGACCTCCGTCGGCCCGTCCCCGCGCAGCCAGCCGGTCGCTTCGGGCAGGCCTTCCAGGCCGCGCGCGTTCGCATCCGAACGCTCGTACAGGCGCGACAGCCCCGTCACCTCCAGCAGCGCATCGGCCAGCACCTTCTTCCAGCGTTCGGCGCCGGCGGAGAGGAACTGCGCCACCAGCGTGTCGCCGTAGCGGTCGACGACGAAACCCGGCAAGCCGTCGGACTCGCCGTGCACGAGCCGCACGCCATCGCTCGGCACCTTCAGCCGCGCGCGCATCGCGACGGCGTCGGCCAGGCGCTGGCGGAAGAACGGCGGCTCGATGCGGTCGCCCTCCTCGAAGCTCCAGGCGCGCGCGCGCATGCGCGACGCCGGGCTGAAGGCCGCCCAGGCCAGGAAGCGGCCATCATGGGACTCCACGCGCACGGTCTCGCCGGCATCGGCGCCGCCGCGCGCCACGGCGGAGTCGAAGATCCAGGGATGGCGGCGCAGCAGCGACCGCTCGCGGCCCTCCCGAAGGCGTAGCACTTTCATCCCGCTATTGTCGGCGCTCGGCCGTTCCGCAAGAATGGCGGCAATTCAGCAGTCAAGGAGAAGCGGGTATGGGTCCGTTGGCCCGCGCATCGCGATGGAGCGTGGCGGTGGTGTTGCTTCTCGCAGCCCTGCTGTGCGGATCCGCTTTCGCGCGCGGCCCGCTCGACTTCGCAGGGGCGCAACCGGTGTTGCTGGGCAATGCCGGGCAGGCCTGGATCGACGATGGCGGCAACCTCGAAGTCGAAGACGCCTCCCGCGTGCCGGACATCCGCTGGGAGCCCACTTCCGCGGAGTCGATCTACTCCCTCAACCGCTCGCGGTCGCTGTGGGTCCGCTTCACCGTGCCGCCCAGCCCGACCAGCGAACGCTGGTACCTGGAGATTCCTTATCCCGGCGTCGACGCCGTGACGCTGTACTCGCGCGACGCCGCCGGCCGCTGGCAGGCCCGGGCGGCGGGCGACTCGCTGCCCGTCGCCGCCTGGGCGGTGCCGCACCGGCACCCCCTGCTGCCCCTGCACGTGTCCCCGAGCGAACCGCACGTGCACCTGCTGCACGTGGAAAACGGCGCCGCCTTCGGGGTGCCCCTGCGCTTCGTCAGCGAAAGCTACCTGGCGCGCAGCGAACAGCGCGTCTCGCTGGCGCTGGGGATGTATTTCGGGCTGGCGGCCCTCGCGGTGCTGCTGGCCGCCGTCGGCGCCGTCACGCTGCGTGACCGCGCCTATTCGCTCTACGCGCTGTCGGTGGTGTTGATGGGGGCGACGCAGGCCGCCATGACGGGCCTGGGCGGCGCGCACCTGTGGCCCGAGTGGGTGTGGTGGAACGGCATGGCGGCCCACGTGATGCCGCTGTTCGCCGTCGCCTCGCTCCAGCTGTTCTTCGCCGAGGTGGTCTCGCTGCGCGACCGGTCGCGCCTGCTGTACTGGCTGCTGCTCGCGCTGGCGGCGGCGTCTGCCCCGGCCGCCATCGCCATGATGTTCTCGGCGGAGGTCGCCGAGCGGCTGCGCCTGCTGGTGATCTACGTGGTCACGGCCTCGGCCTCCGGACTCGGCGTCGCAGCCTGGGCCTCCCTGCGGGGCGACCGCTATGCGCCCTGGTTGCTGCTGGGCACGCTGCCGGTGGCGATCGGGGCGTTCGGCCCCGTCGCCCGCGCCGCGGGGCTGATCCCCACCAGCTTCTGGACCAACCACGGCATGCAGATCGCCATCGCCATCGAGCTGCCGGTGATGCTGATCCTGCTGGCGCTGCGCAGCCAGCACCGGCGCGAGCACGTGCGCCGCATGCAGGGCCTGGACCGGTTCGACCCGGCCACCGGCCTCATCAACGCGGCGGTGTTCCAGGAGCGGCTGGTGCGGCTGATCACCCGCTCGCAACGCTCCAAGCTGCGCAGCGCGATGCTGCTGGTGGACATCGCCAACATCGACGCTCTGCAGCGGCAGTTCGGCAGCGACGCGGCGCACGAAATCACGCTGCGCGTGGCGGGCCGGCTGCTGTCGGTGGCGCGCGAGATCGACACGGTGGCGCGCCTGTCGGACCATCGCTTCGGCATCCTCATGGAAGGCCCCCTGCGCGCGAACGAGGTTGCCGAGGCCGGCCCGCGCGTGGTGGCGCGTTGCCTGATGCCCTTCCCCTCGCGCCCGCTGGAATGGGTGCCGCACGTGCGAGTGGCGCAGGCACTGATCCCGATGGACGGCACGGATCCGGCGCAGTTGATCGGCCAGCTCGAGCTGCTGCTCGCCACCGCTCCCTCCGACAGCCGCCGCGCGGTGTTCATGCTGTCTCGGCCGCCGATCACGCGGCCTGCGGCTTTGGCTCGATAGGGTTGCCGGGGTTCGGCTGCGCGCTCACCGCCGGCCTACGGGAGCGCCTGGCCTTCGTAGGCTGGTGGTGAGCGCGAAGGCGAACCCCAGCTCCCTCAACCCTTGCGCTTCGCCCGCGGATGCGCCGCGTCGTAGGCCTTCGCGAGATGCTGGAAGTCCAGCCGCGTGTAGACCTGCGTCGTGCCGATGTTCGCGTGGCCCAGGAGCTCCTGCACCGCCCGCAAATCGCCGCTCGACTGCAGCACATGGCTGGCGAACGAGTGACGCAGCATGTGCGGATGCACCGGCGTCGCCAGGCCTGCGCGCTGGCTGCGCTGCTTCAGGCGCTGCCACACGGCTTGCGCGCTGAGGCGCGAACCGTGCCGGCCGATGAACAGCGCGGCCTGCTGCGCATGGAGGCCTGCCGAGCGCTGCGCGAGCCAGGTCTGCAGCGCCTGCAACGCCTTGCGCCCAACCGGCACGCTGCGGCGCTTGCTGCCCTTGCCCAGCACGTGCGCTTCACCGGCTTGGGCGTCGACCCAGCCCTTGGCGGCGCCGCTCGCCTGCACGTCCAGGCCCACCAGCTCACCGACCCGCAGGCCGCAGCCATACAGCAGTTCGACGATGGCGGCGTCGCGCGCCTCCAGCCACGGATCGGCCTCGTCCGCGCTGAACTCGGCGAACTGCACCGCGTCGTCGACGCTCAGCGCCTTGGGCAGGGGCTTGGGCGCCTTGGGCGCCCGGACGTCCTGCACCGGGTTGCTCTTGACCAGCCCCTCGCGCCCGAGCCAGGTGTAGAACCCGCGCCAGCCGGAAAGGATCAAGGCGATGCCCCGGCCACTGCGGCCGGCGCCGTGCATCTGCGCCACCCAGCGGCGGATGTGCGCGTTCTGCACCTGCGTGAGCGCGACGCTGGCCTTCGTCGCGTTCTCCGCCAGCTTCTGCAGGTCCAGCGCATACAGCTCCACCGTGCGCTGCGCCAGCCGCTTCTCGACGCGGACGTGTTCGAGGTAACGCTCGACCAGGCCGCCGTCGTCCATGCTCAACGCGGACGCAAGCGGGAAAGCGCGGCCGACGCCAGTTCGGCGATGCGCTCCAGGAAGTCGGTGGCCAGTCCGGACTGGAAGCGCTGCGGGTCGGGCGACGCCAGCACCAGCATGCCGAACGCCGGGCCCGGCGCGTTGACGGCGCCGGCACGCAACGGGATCAGCGCGATCGACATGGCCGCGTTCGGCTCGTCCAGCCAGCGCACCGCCTCGATCCCCGAGTGCACGCCGCAGTAGGGCTGCGTCAGCGACGAGGCGAAGGTCTTGGCATCCTCGCTCACGCCTTGCGCATACGGGTCCTGCGCGAAGCGCGCATCCACGTCCCAGACCTTCAGCGCCACCTGCGGCACCATGAACTGGCCTTGCAGCTCCGACACCAGCGTGGCGGGCAGCGCGCGGGTGGATTGCACCAGCAGCAGCGACTTCGCCCAGCGGTGCACGCGGTCGGAGATCACCATGTTCTCGTTGCCGTGCCGTACCATGTCCATGATGCGGTGCTCCAGCGCCTTGATCTTCTCGCGCAGCATCTCCGCCTGCCGCTCCTGCAGGCTGACCGCGCGGTTGCCGTGCGGGCTGGTGAGCATCACCGACGCCAGCAACTGCGCATGCCGCTCGAAGAAGTCGGGGCTGTTGGCCAGGTAGTTGGCGATGTCGTCTTCGGTGATGGGGTTCATGTGGTCGTTGCTCATGGATCCTGCAGTTCTATTTCGCCCTCGAACACGGTGGTGGCGGGGCCTGTCATGTACACGGGGGCGTTGCCGCCCGCCCATTCGATGGTGAGCACCCCGCCGCGCGTTTCCACGTCGACGCGCGGGCCCAGGCGGCCGAGGCGGATGCCGGCCACGACGGCGGCGCAGGCGCCGGTGCCGCAGGCGAGCGTCTCGCCCGCGCCGCGCTCCCACACCCTCAGCCTGATGCGGCCGCGGTCCTGCACTTCCATGAAGCCCGCGTTCACGCGCCTGGGGAACCGGGCGTGGTGCTCGATCAGCGGGCCCTGGGTGGTGACCGGCGCCCGGTCGACGTCCAGCACCTCCTGCACCGCATGCGGGTTGCCCATGGAGAGCACCGAAACCGCCACGATGGGCGAGTCGGCATACGTGCCGAGGGCGAGATGCCACTTCTCCCAGCTGCCGTCCCGATGCGGACCCAGCCCCGCGGCGACGAAGGGCACCGCGGGCAGGTCGAAGATGGGCGCGCCCATGTCCACGGTCACGCGGCCGTCCGCGTTCAGGCGCGGCTCGATGACGCCGGACAGCGTCTGCACGCGGATGCGGTCGCCGTGCGCCAGGCCCTTGTCGGACACATAGCGGGCAAAGCAGCGCGCGCCGTTGCCGCACTGCTCCACTTCACCGCCGTCGCTGTTGTGGATGACGTATTCGAAGTCGATGCCCGGCGCCGGCGACGGACGCACCGACAGCACCTGGTCGGCGCCCACGCCGAAATGGCGGTCGGCCAGCTGCCGGTACTGCGCAGGGGTGAGGTTCAAGCGCTGGCGCGTTTCGTCGAGCACGACGAAGTCGTTGCCCGCGCCTTGCATCTTGGTGAAGCGGATGCGCATGCGCGGATTATCCGTGCTACGGCTGGGTTTGCCGCAATTTGTCCAGCGCGCGGTCCACGAAGAACAGCCGGTCCTGCCCCCACCAGCGATCCGGCTGGCCCGGGATGATGAAGGTAGGGGCGCCGAAGACGCCGAGCTGCTCGGCCTCCTCGCTGAAGGCCCGGTACTGCACCTGCACCTGCCGCGACTGCTCCAGTGCATGCAGCGCCCGGCCGTCATAGCCGTTCTCGTCGGCCACTGCGATGCGCACGTCCGGCTGCGAGGTGTCGCGCTCCTCCGCCCACAAGGCACGCAGCAAGGCGTGGGACAGCACGAACGCGTCCAGCCCTTGTTGCTGCGCGGCGATCACCATCCAGCCGGCGTACTTGTTCCACTCGGGATCCTTGGGCATCGACTGCGGGTAGTACCTGGGCTCCAGCGTGAGCGGCATGCCCAGGTAGTCGCGCCAGCGCGCCAGTTCTTCCGTGTGGTAGCTGCGGCGCGGCGCGGGCCGGGTGCGGATCGGCACGCCGCCCGTCTTGAGCACGACCGCCTGGAAGTCGTAGGGCTTGAGCACCAGCTTCACCTGGTGCCGCCGCACGATGTCCTGCAGCTGCGGCCCGGCAAAATACGCCCACGGCGATGACAGGCTGTAATAGCAGTCCAGTTGAATCGTCATGCGCGGATGATAGGCCCGTGACCCCCGAATCCCCCACCTTGCCCCCGGTGCCGCCGCAGTCGCTCGCCAGCCCGCGCGATGCCGCGGCGCTGGCCCGCCTGGCGCAACAGGCGCGCGCCGACCTCGCCCGGCTGAACTTCCCGCCCGCCAACTGGGTGCCGCCGTCGACTGCACCCGATGGCGGCGCCGTGCTGGACGTCCTGGTTGCCGGCGCCGGGATGTGCGGCCAGACGGCCGCCTACGCCCTGTTGCGTGAAGGCGTGGCGAACCTGCGCGTGATCGATCGGGCGGCGCGAGGAGACGAAGGTCCGTGGGGCACCTTCGCCCGCATGCTCACGCTGCGCAGCCCGAAGCACCTGACGGGACCGGACCTGGGCGTTCCCTCGCTGACCTTCCGCTCGTGGTACGAAGCCCAGCATGGCGACGCGGGCTGGGCGGCCCTGCACAAGATCGGCCGGCTCGACTGGCGCGACTACCTCCTGTGGGTGCGAGAAACCGTCGGGCTGCAGGTGGACAACGGCGTGGCACTGGTGTCGGTGGACGACGAAGGGGGCCTGCTGCGCGCGCGCCTGTCCTCCGCCGCCGGCGAGGAAACGGTCTGGACCCGCAAGCTGGTGCTGGCGTTGGGACGCGAGGGCAGCGGCGCGCCGCGGTGGCCGGAATTCCCGTCGTTGCGGCGCGGCGATCCGCTGGCGTCCGGGCGCGTCTTCCATTCCGCGGATCCGATCGACTTCGAAGCCTTGCGCGGCCGGCGCATCGGCGTGCTCGGCGCCGGCGCGTCCGCTTTCGACAACGCGGCGTGCGCGCTGGAAGCGGGCGCGGTCGTCGACCTGTTCGCACGCCGGAACTTCCTGCCGCAGGTGAACAAGAGCAAGTGGACCTCGTTCGCGGGATTCTTCCGCGGCTTCTCGTCGCTGGACGATGCCCGCCGCTGGCGCTTCTACACCTACATCTTCGACGAGCAGGTGCCGCCGCCCTGGGAGACGGTGCGCCGCTGCGACGCGCAGCCCGCC
>JAJNBO010000383.1 GCA_021156245.1 Ramlibacter sp.
CAGCAGGATCGGCAGCATGTTGCGGAAGGCTTGCGGCAGGATCACCAGCTTCATGTTCTGGCCGTAGGTCATGCCCATGGCCTGCCCGGCGAACACCTGCCCGCGCGGGATGGACTGGATGCCGGCGCGCATGATCTCCGAGAAGTACGCGGCCTCGAAGGCGATGAACGTGATCACCGCCGTCAGCTCCGCGCCGATCGGCCGCCCGATGATGAAGGGCACCAGCAGGAAGAACCACAGCAGCACCATCAGCAGCGGGATGGACCGCATGCCGTTGACGTAGAAGGTGGCCGGGATCTCCAGGAACTTGATGCCGGACAGCCGCATCATCGCCAGCAGCGTGCCGAAGAAGATGCCGCCGAGCGTGGCCACGACCGTCAGCACGAAGCTGAAGTACATGCCGCTCAGGACGTAGCCCTTGAAGACTTCCCAGGTGAAGAAGGAAAAGTCCAGCATGTCAGTGCCCGCCCGCGCCGACGTTGGCGACGAAACCCGGCACCCGCACGCGCTTCTCGATGAACGCCATGATGCGGTTGATCGCGAAGGCGGAGACCACGTACAGCGCCGTCACGGCCATGTACACCTCGATGCCGCGCGATGTTTCCTCCCCTACCTGCTGCGCATAGAACGTGAGCTCGGTGATGGAGACGGCGAAAGCGACCGATGAATTCTTGAAGATGTTCATCGACTCGCTGGTCAGCGGCGGGATGATGATGCGGTACGCCATCGGCAGCAGCACGTAGCGGTAGTACTGCACCGTGGTGAAGCCCATGGCCATGCCCGCGTAGCGCTGCCCGCGCGGCAGCGCCTGGACGCCGGCCCGCACCTGTTCTGCGATGCGCGCGGACGTGAAGAAACCGAGGCCGAAGACGACCAGCATCAGCTTGGGCGTGTCGGCGAAGACCGGGATGAGCACCGGCATCACGTGGTACCAGAGGAAGATCTGGACCAGCAGGGGGATGTTGCGGAACAGCTCGACCCAGCCATTGGCCAGGCGCGACAGCCACGGGCTGTCAGGGAGTGTGCGGAGGATGCCGATGACGGAGCCGACCACCAGGGCGACGATGAGCGACAGCCCCGCCACCAGGACGGTCTGGCCCCATGCGGCGATCAGCCAGTCCAGGTAAGTCTGCGTGCCCTGCGCGCCGCCGCTGCCGAAACAGCCGGCGACCGGCGTGCGGTCGATGATGTCCTGGCAGAAGATGCCCCACTCGAAAGCCATCCGCCCTCCTCGTTATTCTTGGAATGCCGGCCGCGACCGGGCCGCGGCCGGCGACTGACTCGGTTACTTGTTGAACTCTTCGGCCGGGGCGTCGGACGGGTTCTTCAGCAGGCCGGTGAGGATGGTGCCCATCTTCAGGTTGACGCTGGTGTTCTTCGGCGGGATGGGCTGCATGAACCACTTGGTGTACAGCAGCTGCAGCTCGCCGGCCTTGATGGCGCCGCGGATGTAGTCGTCCACCGCCTTCTTGAACTTCGGGTCGTCCTTGCGGATCATGATGGCGATCGGCTCGACGTTCAGCGTCTCGCCCACGATGGCGTAGGCCTTCGGGTTCTGCGACGAGGCGATCAGGCCGGCCAGGATGTTGTCGTCCATCACGAAGGCGTCGGCGCGGCCGGACTCGAGCAGCAGGAAGCTGTCGGCGTGGTCCTTGCCGTAGACCTCCTTGAACTGGATGTTCTGGCCGCGCTTGTTCTTGCGCAGGAGCGCCACGGAGGTGGTGCCGGTGGTGGTGGCGACGGTCTTGCCGTTCAGGTCGGCGACCGACTTGATCTTGGAGTCGGTCTTGACGGCGGTGCGCACTTCGGTCACGTACGTCGTCAGCGCGAAGGACACGTCCTTCTGGCGCGTGGCGTTGTTGGTGGTGGAGCCGCACTCGATGTCCACGGTGCCGTTCTGCACCAGCGGGATGCGGTTGGCGGACGTGACGGGCGTGTATTCGACGGCGACGCCGGGCAGCACCGACCGCAGGATGCGCTGGCAGAGCTCGACGTGGTAGCCAGTGAACTGGCCGCCACCGGTGGTGTAGGACAGCGGGGCGGACGACTCGCGCACGCCCATCACCACCTTGCCGGCGGCCTTGGCCTTGGCCAGGGTGTCATTGGCCTGGGCGAAGGCGCCCAGGGCGGTCGCGGATAGGACGACGGCCAGCAAAAACTTCTTCTTCATCGAAATCTCC
Source organism: Ramlibacter sp. (assembly GCA_021156245.1). Lineage (GTDB taxonomy): Bacteria > Pseudomonadota > Gammaproteobacteria > Burkholderiales > Burkholderiaceae_C > Ramlibacter. The sequence goes on from JAJNBO010000383.1 coordinate 2,181, forward strand.
TGTGTGAAGCGCATCAATTCACAATGCGTTGCGGATTCTAGGGGGCGCCGGTGGCGCCGGGCGTGTTGCGGAAGCTTAGAGCCTGGGTTGGGAGCTGCAAGCAGGGTTTATGCCCGGTGCTCGGCCAGGAAGGCCCAGAGCGCCTGCGCGGTGCGTTTCGGCGCGTGCTTTCCGGTCGGGCGCTCGCGGTACGCGCGCACCTCCATGGCGATCTCCAGCCCTTTCAGCTCCGGCGGCAGGGGGCTCACCAGTTTCCCGGCGTGCAGTTCCTTCTGCACGGCGCTGTGCGGCAGGAAGGCGATGCCGTGCCCTTCCAGCGCCATGACCTTCAGGCCTTCCGCCATGTCCGTTTCGTAGACGCGGTCGAGGTGCAGGGCCGTGCCGGCCTGCTTGATCAGCAGGTCGGTCACCTGGCCCAGGTAGGCGCCCGGGGCGTACCCCAGGTAAGGCAGCGGATGGCCGGCGCGTCCCGGCAGCCGGAACAGCGGCGCCCCGGCGGCGTCCGGCCGGCAGTACGGCGCCAGCGTTTCCTGCCCGAGGGCCACCATTTCGTAGCGGTCGGCATCCAGTTGCAACGGCTGCGCCGCATGGTGGTACGCGATCAGCAGGTCGCAACTGCCCTCCACCAGGCGCATCGCCGCGTCGTGCACGTTCAGCGCGATCAGCCGGCTCTTGAGCGGGCCGAACGCCTCGCGCAGGCTGGAGACCCATGCCGGGAAGAAGGTGAAGGCCAGCGTATGCGGGGCGGCGAACTCGATGACGTCCTGGCCGGCGGAGGCGTGGCCGCGCAGCATGGCGCGCGTGCTTTGCAGCGCCTGCAGCAGCTCCAGCGACTGCGCGTATAGCGTTTCGCCCGCCGGGGTGAGGCGCGTGGGATAGGAGCTGCGGTCCACCAGGTCGGTGCCGGCCCAGGCCTCCAGCGCCTGGATGCGGCGGGAGAACGCGGGTTGCGTGACGTGCCGCAGCTGCGCGGAGCGGCTGAAGCTGCGGGTTTCGGCGAGGCTGACGAAGTCTTCCAGCCATTTGGTTTCCATGGGCGGATTATTGCCTCGCACCGTATGCTGCGCCCATGAAGCAAGACGTGCCTCGCCGCATCCTGCCGGTGATCGTGCTGTCGCAGTTCGCCGGCACCTCCCTGTGGTTCGCCGTCAATGCAGTCATGCCCGACCTGCAGCGGGACTGGGGCTTGCCGGCCACCGCGCTCGGCACGCTCACGTCCGCGGTGCAGCTCGGGTTCGTCGCGGGGACGCTGGTGTTCGCGCTGCTGATGCTGGCGGACCGCTTTTCTCCCACGCG
>JAJNBO010000384.1 GCA_021156245.1 Ramlibacter sp.
GTGAACGACGGCGCCGACGAGCTCGAAGGCATCGTGCGCCTGCTGGCGGGCAAGTACGGGGTGCTGAACATGATCCCGTTCAACAAGGTGGACGGCATCGACTTCCGTCGGCCGGCGTGGGAACGCGCGGCAGAGATTGCGCGGACGCTGCACCGTCGCGGCGTCCTGACCAAGCTGCGCCAGTCGGCGGCCCAGGACGTGGAGGGTGGCTGCGGACAGCTGCGCGCGCGCAGCATCCCGATCACCGCCCTGCCCGCCTGACCGGCTTCAGCGCGACGCCGTCACGCGCTTCAGCTCGGCGCGCTTCATCCGCAGGTAGTCGTCTCGCTCCACCTCGTGCAGCTGGCGCGGAAATTTCTCGGTGGCATCGAACCAGGCCTGCAGCCGCCGCTCGAGCTGCTGCTCGCCGGGGAGTGCGAGCGAATCGAGGTAGGCGTCGATGGCCAGGTAGTAGCGCATCGTGTTGCGTTCGACCACGCCGCGCATGCCGCCGACCAGGCCGTCATCGCCGCCGCGCGTGCGGGTGAAACCCACCTTGCTCTGGGCCACCGTGCCGAGGTAGACCTTCATCGCGAACTCGCTGGCCGCGCCGTGGCTCAGCGCATAGCCCATGTGCAGGAAGGTGCGGCCCCCTTCCAGCGGCACGGCCTCGGCCATGAGCTGGTAGTCGCGGGTGTCGTAGGGGCCGTCGGCGGCGTCCATCTGCACGGCCAGGTACTCGGGGCCGGTCACGGGGGCCTTCCACCCGAACGCGAGCAGCGTCGCGGACGCCAGGGATTGCTGGTGCTTCTTGCCGACACGAACTTCCACGCGCGGGCCTTCGGCCCCGTCGGCGCGCCGGCAGTGCTTGGTGTTCAGGTGCAGGATCAGGATCTCGCACCAGCGGCCCGGGTCGGACAGCGCCGCCTGCACCGTGGCGAACGGATGGTCGATGACGGCGTACACGTCGCCTTCGATGCGCCGCGACTGTTCCTGCGACTGCAGCACCACGGGACCGCCGAAGGGATTCTGCGCGAGCTGCGGCGCCAGGCTGGCATGACGGGCGTGCAGCGCTGCCGGGCCGAGTGCGGCGGCTGCCTGGGCCATGCCCACGAACGACAACGCAAGGGCGACGGCGGCCAGGCCGCGGATCCAATACTTCATGCTGTCTGGTTCTCCCCCGCGGACGGCCCCTCGGCCGAGCGCAGCAATGCTATGACTTCGTCGTCTTCCAGTTGCGGAAACGACCCGTAGAACTGGCTCACCGCGGTGAACCGGCGCGGCGTGTCCAGGCAGACCGTTTCGTCCGCATGCCCGTGCACCAGCCGCACGCTTTCGGGTGCGCCCACCGGCACCGCACAGACGAGCCGTGCGGGCTGGCGCTGGCGGACGGCATGCAGCGCGGCGATCATGGTGGCGCCGGTCGCGAGGCCATCGTCGACGACGATCACCACCCTGCCATGCGCATCCTTGCGCGTCCGACCCGGGGTATAGAGCTCCCGACGGCGGGCCAGTTCCTGCATCTGCACCGCTTTCTGCTCCAGGACGTAATCGGGTGTAGCGCCCACGGATGAGGCATGGGAGGTGAGGTAGACCCATCCGGACTCGTCCACGGCGCCGATCGCGAACTCCGGCGCGCGCGGCGCGTGGAGCTTGCGCACCAGCACGAGGTCCAGCTCGCCTTGCAGGGCATCGGCGATCAACACCGCCATCGGCACGGCGCCGCGTGGGATCGCCAGCACCAGCGGGTTCTGGCCGCGGTAGTGCGACAGGGCCTCGGCCAGCAGGCCGGCGGCGTGAATGCGATCCGTGAACATGGGAGCCCTCCTGGAGGCTGCTCGGGCGGCCGGGTGGGCCGCTCCCGGCATCGTCGGACATCCACGCCTCGGACGCAACAGCGGGACGGTGCCCGCTCGGGCGCTTACTGGACGCGGGTCTCGAACGCCCGTGTCAGGCCGTCCAGGTCGCTGATGCGCACGTGCTTCTTGTCCACGGCAAGCAGGCGCTGGGCCTGGAAGGCCGAAAAGGTGCGGCTGACGGTTTCCAGCTTCATGCCGAGGTAGCTGCCGATCTCGGCGCGCGACATGCGCAGGTGGAACTCGGTGGGCGAGTAGCCGCGGGCCTTCATGCGCTGGGAGATGTTCAGCAGGAACGCCGCCAGACGCTCCTCCGCGTTCATGCTGCCCAGGAGCATCATCAGGCTGTGTTCACGAACGATCTCGCGGCTCATCAGGCGCGAGATCACGTGCTGCAACTCGGTGCTGCCGGCGGCGAGCTCGCTCAGGTGCGCATACGGGATCGCGCAGATTTCGGCGTCCTCCAGTGCCACGGCGCTGCTGGCATGCCGGCCCGACGCCAGCCCTTCGAGGCCCAGCAGCTCACCCGCCATCTGGAACCCCGTCACCTGTTCGCGTCCATCGCGCAGGGACAAGTGCGACCTGAAGGTGCCGCTGCGCACGGCATAGATGAACTGGAACTTGTCACCCTCGTGGTACAGGGCGTCGCCCTCCTTCACCCGGCGCCGCGCGAACATCAGGCCATCGAGCCGCTGGAGGTCGTTTCCCGTCAGGCCGCACGGCAGGCACAGGTCCCGCAGGTGGCAGGTGGAGCACTGCGTGCGCAGCGGGGCCGCAACGGGCGTGCGCGTGAGCGCGTTCGAAGGAGTGAAGTGGAGGGGAATGGACGGGCGGACGGCGGTTTGCATGGATCGTTCTTCTCATTCAGTGGATGGACTGGCCTCTTGCCGCGATGGCGACGGCGCCGGCGAGCTGGTCGAACTCGGTGCTCTTGTCGAGGAAGCGGACGGCGCCTTGGCCCAGGTAGCGCTTGCGATAGGCGGGTGCGGCGTTGTTGCTGAAGACCACGAACGCCACCTGCGCCTGCGCGTTGCGCACGGCCTGCATCACTTGCAGCCCGGTGCCGCCTTCGAGCTGGTGGTCCAGGACGACCACGTCCGGGAGGACCTGCAGGATGCCGCTGATGCAACCCTGCGGCGTGGTGGCTTCGCCCACGACGGTGAAATCGGCTTCGCGCAGCAGCCCGTTGACGCGCTGGCGGATGGCGGCCGAGTCGTCCGCCAGGAAGACGGTGACGGCACTGGTGGCGATGCGTGAATCCATGACCGCAACTATCCGTTTTCACGCGTTGCGGCGACATCGGCGGCCGCTGAATCACAGGCTCGGAGAACTCCGAAACGCGGCGGGCGTGGCGACTAGGCAGCCTAGGACTCGTCCTAGGGCCACGGTCCAGCTCGGAGCCGCTACGAGAGGTAAAGGCGCCCCCGCTGACTCATCCGCTCACACATTTCGTGATTTGCGTCACTTTGCTGACTTGTCAATCCACCGTAATGGGAATAATTTCAGCTCCGTCGTACCGAACAGTTGCCCCCGCGGCAAGCGTCTGAATATGCGTTGGTTCAAAGGCAGTATCCGAAGCAGCATCTACGGGCTTCTCGGCAACCCGGTCACGCCGACCGAGTCGGTGCTGGACGAAGGGCCATGCTGGCCCTGCTGGGGGATGACGGCAGCCGCCGGTTCGCCAACGTGACGCGGCGGGTGCGCTATGCCAACGACGTGCAGGCGCTCTGGTACCTGCGCGGCGACGTGATGGCTGCACTGGCCTCGACGCAAGGAGAGGCCTCCGCGCGCGGCAAGGTGCAACAGGTGACGGAGATGTTCCACGGCCTGCTGCCCGGCAGCCTCAACTCCCGGCCCAGCACGCTGCGCGGCTGACCGCAAGCCGCCCTAGTGGCGGTGCCCCCAGACGACGAACGCGTCGCGGTCCTCCGCGGCCAGGTTGACCTTGGCGCCGACCGGCAGGCACACCTTGGTCGGAACGTGGCCGAATGGCAGGCCGGTGAGCACCGGCGCTTTCACCTGCGTTCGCAGCCAGTCGACCACCGTCTTGAGCTTGAAGCCCTTGTCGTGCGGCACCGGCACCCAGTTGGTGAAGTGTCCCAGCAGGATGGCCTTCTGCTGCTGCAGCACGCCGGCGTACAGAAGCTGCGTGAGCATGCGCTCGATGCGGTAGGGATGCTCGTGCACGTCCTCGAGGAACAGGATGCCGCCCTTCACCTTGGGCAGCCACGGCGTTCCGGCAAGCGCGGCGATGATCGCCAGGTTGCCGCCCCACAGCACACCCTTCGCCTGGAAGGGCGGATCCAGGCGCTCGGCGGCCGGCAGTCGCCATCCCGTTCCCTCGCCCTGCTCCGTGACGAGATCGTCGAAGCAGGCCTGCATGATGTCGTCGGGTTCCGCCTCGACGCCGAAGTCTTCGCCGATCGCCGGCCCGGACCAGGTGACACGCCCGGTTTCCGCGAGCACCGCGTTCTGGAAGGCGGTGAAGTCGCTCAGGCCGACGAACTGCGTGCCACGGTCGATCGCCTTGGCGATCTGCTTGTACGGGAGCTCGGGCAACAGCCGCGTCAGGCCGTAGCCGCCGCGCGTGATGATCGCGACGTCGGCCCCGCTGGCGGCTGCCCGGCCGATGGCGGCCAGCCGCGTCGCGTCGTCGCCGGCAAAGCGCATGTGCGTGGCGAATACCGCGGGGTCGAGCTCCACCTCGTGGCCCATGGCCTTCAGCCGGGCGACACCGCGCCGTACCGCGGCCTTGTTTCGAACTGCACTCGAGGGTGAAAAAATGTAGATGCGCTTGGTCACGGACGGAAGTATCCCACCGCCGCGCGTGCGACCTCCTCGCCATGCTCCTGGACGAAGTGGCCCGCCTGCGGCAGCACCATCGGCTCCGGGCAGCCTCGGATCTGATCGCGCAGCGCCTGCATGACGGAGACTCCCAGCACGGGGTCCTGCGCGCCCACCGCCATCATGGTGCGGCCCGACCACTGCGTGGCCAGGAAGTCGCGGGCGGTGCGGGAGACCGCCGCTCCGTTGGATTCGGGCCGCGACGGCACCATGGGCGGGAAGGCCCGCAGCGCCGCGCGATGTCCCGCATCGGGAAACGGCGCGTTGTACGCGGCACATTCCTCGGGACGCAGGTGAGGGTTGCCGCGCGCGAACAGCCGGCCGACGTCGAACTCCGGGTTCTTGGCGCACATCTCGCGCCATGCGATGAAGCCCGGACTGAGCGGCGCGTCCCCGGTGCCGAGCGTCGTGTTCATCACCAGCAGTCCGTCGTACCGTTCCGGCGCTTCCATCGGCAGGGTCAGCCCGAGCAGGCCCCCCCAGTCCTGCATTGCCAGGACGACGTGGCGCAGGTCGAGTCTCTCCACCAGTTCCAGCAGCACCTGCCGATGCCACTCGAACGCATGGGCCGCGTCGCGCTTGGGCTTGTCGCTCTTGCCGAAGCCCGGCATGTCGGGCGCGACCACGCGGTCGCCTGCCTCCAGGAACACCGGGACCATGCGACGGTACAGATAGCTCCAGGCCGGATTGCCGTGCAGGCAAAGCCAGGTGCGGGGCGCATCCTGCGGCCCCTCGTCGAGGTAGTGCATGCGCAGGCCGGCGAGCGACGGCAAGTCCGATACGTAGTGCGGCGCCCAAGGGTAGCCGGGCAGGTCGCCGAAGCGGTCCTCCGGCGTGCGCAGCGCGTCGTCGCGCAAGGGCTGCGCGTTCATGCGGGTCTCCTGGCGGCGGGCGCGGAAGAATGCGGTGAGCAAGGCGCCGCACTCGCGCGCGAGCACGCCGCCTTCGACCTGCGTCTGGTGGTTCAGGCGCGGCTGCGCGAACAGGTCGACGACCGAGCCGGCGGCGCCGGTCTTCGGATCCGCCGCGGCATAGACGACCCGCGCCAGCCGCGCGTGCAGCATCGCGCCCGTGCACATGGTGCAGGGTTCCAGGGTGACGAACAGCTCGCAGCCATCCAGCCGGTAGTTGCCCA